>JAFAUY010000286.1 GCA_019243005.1 Verrucomicrobiota bacterium
CTGCTTTCGGGGCTGCTCGAGGGCCAACCCTTGCGGGAGGCGGTGAAACGGGCGGCCGCGCTGGGGGCTTTCTGCGTTTCAACCTTCGGCGATTACCAGGGCCTGCCGGACCGCCTTGGGCTCCAGGCGTTCATCGAAGGGAAGCTCGCCCCCGGAAGATAAAATAAAAGCCCGGCGGGTTCCTTAATGGACGTCCCTTGATGATGGAACCTAAATCGATCCATCTTCCCATGCCCACCCGGCACTGAAGTGCGGGCTACTCTCGATCGTCCCTCCGGGGCAAAGACCGGCTCAACCAACTCGCAAACCGGTGTCGCGCAGCGCAAATGACCGCATGCTGCTTAGCCCGGACGAAACGGGCCGGGGGCACCTTCATTAGCGGTGATGCGTTTGACCCTGAGAGGGTGTGTGGGAGGCTCAGGCGGACCAAGCTCACCGGCCTCGGTTCCCACACACCCTCTGACAGCAAACTAACAACAACCAACAGGATAGATATACAATCCACAAACTGCTTATGAAACGTTCCACACTTGCTCTGGTGGATTCCGAGGAACAGGCTCGCGCGGCCATCGAGAGGCTCACTTCAAGCGGCTTCTCCCAAAACGATGTTTCGGTATGGTCGGGAGCGCTGATCGGCTTGGGAGTTCCCGAGCACGAGGCCAAACGGTACCAGGGTGCGCTCCAGGAAGGCGGCATCCTGATTTCCGTTCACACCGACAGCAGCGACCGCGCAGAAGACGCCGAGCGGATCTTTGAGGAAACCGGTGCCCACGATATTTCTATCACCGATGAAACGCGTGCTGACGATCGGGCCGCGGGTGGGCGTGACACCGACGTTGCCCCCGCGCAAGATACGGCCACTTTTACCGGGATCGGACGGACCGGCGACGTCGAAAGCGTCAACCCCGACGCACCTGCCCAGGACGTTTCCGAGTTAGGTTTGAGGATAGACTCGGACGTTGACTGAAGCGAGGTGGAGCGGTTGCCCCGGGCACGCTTAAGGGTGCCGCTCGGTTTCCAGAATCACGGCCACCGCAGCCGGATGGGGCGGCGCGGGTGCAAGGTCCGGCACCTCCCCGGCAGTACCATGCCCTCCGGAGCTCGAGCTACACGGGGTCCTGCCGCGGGACCCGCATTGCCTCATGCACCATCGCCGGGATGTTCGCCGTGCCGACGATTTGGCGTGCCCTCCTGGTCAGCGGCCTCACGTGCGTGACCACGTCGATAATCTAAAACCGAGCCTCTTGTTTCGCTATCCACCGGGTCGCGCAGCGTTACTACACCGGCGTTAACGATAAGCTACACGCTCTAACTACTCTTTCACGACTTAGCGAATTCTACGACCTTATTTTCCGCTGACGGCAGGCTTTTGGTACAAGGCCCTTTTGGATCGTGCAAAACTGTTTTGTATAGTGCAAAATCCAATTGGGGCTCACAACTACAGTCCCCCGCCGGCGGTAACACCTATTCCACGGTGACGCTCTTGGCGAGGTTACGCGGTTTGTCGACGTCGCAGCCGAGATGGACGGCGAGGTAATAAGCAAAGAGTTGCAACGGGATCGCGCTCAGGATCGGCGCGATGTAGTCCGGGCACTTCGGAATATAAATGATGTCGTCGACGACTTTCGCCAGATCTTTCCGGCCCTCGGTGGCGATCGCAATCACCATGCCTTCTCTGGCCTTGATTTGCTCCAGGGTATTGACGTTTTTTTCAAACACGGCGTCGTCCGGCATGATCATGACGGACGGCACCTCCGGTCCCACCAGCGCGATGATGCCGTGCTTAAGTTCGGCGCTCGGGTGTCCCTCGGCGAATTTGTAGCTGATTTCCTTGAGCTTCAGCGCGCCTTCGAGCGCGATGGGATAATTCTGTTGCCGGCCGAAAAACAGAAAACCGGCCGCATCCGCGTATTTCTCGGCCAGGTACTTGATGTTTTCAGCCTCGCCGAGGACCTGGCGGATTTTGTCCGGTACGGTCTCCAACGCCTGGATGACCTCGATCCCCTGGGCACTCGACAAGTGACGGATGCGTCCCAACAACAGGGCAAGCAAAACCAGCACGGTAATCTGCGAGGTAAACGATTTGGTTGCGGCCACCCCGATCTCGGGTCCGGCGTGCATGTAAACGCCCCCGTCACTTTCCCTGGCCAGGGTGCTCCCAACGTTGTTACAGATGCCGAGGGTACGGTGGCCTTTGCGTTTGCTCTCGCGGAGGGCGGCAAGCGTGTCGATGGTCTCGCCGCTCTGGCTGATGGCGAAGACCAGCGTGCCCTTCTCCATGGGCATGTTGCGGTACCGGAACTCGCTGGCGAACTCGCATTCGACCGGCAGGTGCGCGAGGCTCTCGATGAGGTACTCGCCGACCAGGGCCGCATGGAAAGCCGTTCCGCAACCCGTGAGCACGATGCGTTCGATGTCCCGCAACTCGCGCGAAGTCATGTTCAAGCCGCCGAGTTTGGCGGTCGATTCCTGGTCGGAAAGCCGTCCGCGCATGGCATCGCGGGTTGATTCGGGTTGCTCAAAAATCTCTTTGAGCATGAAATGTGGGAAGTCGCCCTTTTCGGCATCTTCGCTGGTAAACTCGACTTTGCTGACTTGAAAGTGGGTGCCGGCTCCTGCCAGGGAGGTGATGTCGAAGCAGTCCCGCTCGATGGTCACCAGGTCGTAGTCATCCAGATAAACGACGTCCCGGGTATGCCCGATAATGGCGCTGACGTCGCTGACGACGAAGTGTTCCCCTTTGCCGATGCCAAGGATCAGCGGGCTGCCCCTGCGGGCGGCGAGGATGACGCCGGGCACGTCGACGTGCATGAGCGCCAACCCGTAAGTGCCGGATACCTGCTTGAGCGCTGCCCGCAGAGCTTCAAGGAGGGTCGTTTTGTTCCGGGCGCCGGGCAGATCGTCAAAAATGCCGCCGATCAGATGCGCCAGGACCTCCGTGTCGGTTTCCGTCCGGAACGTATGGCCCTGGGCGGTGAGCTGGTCGCGCAGGGCCTGGAAGTTTTCGATGACCCCGTTGTGGATGAGGGCCAGTTTGCCGCTCTGGTCCAGGTGCGGGTGCGCGTTGGCATCCGTGACGCCGCCGTGGGTGGCCCAGCGGGTATGGCCGATCCCGGTGGTACCTTGAACCGGCTGTTCCTGGAGCAACTGGGCCAGGTTACTGATCCGGCCGGCGCGTTTCCTGACCTGAAGGCCGTGCCCGTCCAACAACGCAACTCCCGCTGAATCGTACCCGCGGTACTCGAGTTTGCGCAAGCCGTCGATGAGGATGGGGGTTGCGTCCGCCGAACCTACGTAACCGATAATGCCACACATAAAGAAAAAACCATCGTGACAAAGATTTCGCCCGCTTGCAAGATGACCGTAAACGAACAGGGGTCAGATCACTTCAGTACGGACCCAGTTTACTCGCCTGATCATGCTATGGACGTGTCATCCCTCCAAAACCGCACCCTGGCCATCGTGATGGGCGGTGGCGCCGGCAGCAGGTTGTTCCCCCTGACCAAGGATCGCTCCAAACCCGCCGTACCGCTGGCCGGCAAGTATCGCCTCGTTGACATTCCGATCAGCAACTGCCTCAA
>JAFAUY010000376.1 GCA_019243005.1 Verrucomicrobiota bacterium
GCCGGAACTCGGCTTACGAAGTCCGCGACACCCACCGTGGCCGGGAGGTGATCGTCACGACCAACTCGGGCCCGGGCCTGCGGCTGGACGTGACGACCCAGTAGTGAGTGCCGGGTGTCGGGTAGTGAGTAACGGGTAACCCGTAACGGGTGCCGTTCGGGTCTTCCCGCCGCGGTCGCTGCGTGGCGCCGCGCGATTGTCTTTGCTGCGGCCGCGGTGCGACGTTGCGCCCGCCGTGTGACCGAGAGACGTAATAGCTGAGGATATGTCTATCCAACCTGTACCGCGGTTTGGGAGCTGCATGCCCCCGTCAAGCGACGAAGGAGGCGAATAAAGATAACATGCCCTCAATCCCTTTAAGAAATTTCGGCAGGCACGGCGACCGGATTTCCGCGCTGGGCCTGGGCGGGCATCATCTGGGCGACGCTGAAGACGAGCAAACCGCCGTTCAGATCGTCCACGAAGCCGTCGACGGCGGGATCACTTTTTTCGACAACTGCTGGGAGTACAACCGCGGCAAATCGGAAAACTGGCTGGGCAAGGGTCTGAAAGGCCGGCGCGATCGCGTTTTTCTGATGACGAAAGTGTGCACGCATGGCCGGGACGGTTCCTTGGCCACGCAGATGCTGGAAGAATCGTTGCGGCGCCTCCAGACCGATCACCTCGACTTGTGGCAGATTCACGGGGTCTCATTCGATAACGATCCCGAGCTTTTTATCCGTCCGAAAGGCGCGGCCGAAGCTCTGGATCAGGCAAAGCAGCAGGGCAAGGTGCGATACGTCGGCTTCACGGGGCACAAAGACCCGACGATTCACCTTAAGATGCTGGCGACGGGTTTCCCGTTTGATGCGGTCCAGATGCCGCTGAACCCTTTCGACGCGACGTTTCATAGTTTCGAAACGCAAGTGCTGCCGGAGTTAAACCGGCGCGGGATTGCGGCGTTGGGGATGAAACCGTTCAGCGGCAAGGGTGAGCCGCTGAGAAAGGGGCTCCTGACCCCGGAGGAGGCCTTGCGGTACGCCATGAGTTTGCCGGTCGTGACGACGATTACGGGGGTGGACAAGATCGATGTGCTGCACCAGAACCTGCAAATCGCGCAGAATTTCCAGCCCATGACGCCGGAAGAGATGGAAACTCTGCGGTCGCGTTGTCGCGCCGTCGCGGCTGACGGGCGGTTCGAACACTATAAAGTTTCGTTGCAATATGATAACCCTGAGGCGCGCGCTGCTCATGGGTTTCCGCTCGATTCGCAGCAAATGGAGGTCAAGGAAATGCTTAAGGAAAGCGAGAACACCGGGCGCCCCTTTCCGGAGATGAAATCGTGAGCGGGCCTAACGTGCGCGATTCGTGGAAAGTGAACCGGCGGGATTTTGTGAAAGGTGCGGTCATGGCGACGGCAGGATCATTGATAAGAGGCGAAAGCCTGGCGCAGGCGAGCGGCCAACCCGCCCAGGCACCCCCCGGTGAGTCACGGGCTGAGGCCGGCAAGGTTCCGGAAAAGCCGCTGGGCGGGACGGGCGTCAACGTCTCGGCGCTCGGCGTGGGAGGCTACCATCTGGGCACGGCCAAGAGCCAGCAGGAAGCGACCGAAATTGTCGCGCACGCTCTGGATGCCGGTGTGAACTTTTTTGACAACGCTTGGGAGTATCACGAAGGCGAGAGCGAGAATCGCCTGGGCAATGCCCTGCAGGGCAAACGTGACCAGGTGATCCTGATGACCAAGGTCTGCACCCACGGGCGCGGCAAAGACGTCGCCATGCGCATGCTGGAGGAATCGTTGCGCCGGCTGAAGACGGATCATTTGGATGTCTGGCAGATTCACGAAGTGGTGTACTACAACGATCCGGATCTGATCTTTGCGCCCGGAGGGGTCGCCGAAGCGCTTCTGCTGGCTAAACAACAAGGCAAGGTCCGATTCGTCGGTTTCACCGGGCATAAGGATCCGGCGATTCATTTACGGATGCTCGCGCACGATTTTCCTTTCGACACGGTCCAGATGCCTCTGAACTGTTTCGATGCCACCTTCCGTAGTTTTGAAACCCAGGTTTTACCGGAGGTTAACCGGCGCGGCCTGGCGGCCTTGGGCATGAAGAGCCTGGGCGGGAGTGGGGAAATGGTGACGAGCGGAATAATCACTCCGGAAGAAGGATTGCGGTACGCCATGAGCCTGCCGGTAGCGACTACCATCAGCGGCATGGATTCGCTGGCTGTACTCAGGCAAAACCTCGAGATCGCCCGTAATTTCAAGCCCATGGAGCCTGCCGAAATGGACGCCTTACGGGATCGGGTCCGGGCGATTGCGGCCGACGGGCGGTACGAGCGTTTTAAGACGACCAAATTTTATGACGGCGACGTGGGCCGGCAGCAGCACGGTTATCCGGCGTCGAAGGAACTGCCGTTCTAAGACGTTCCGTCTCTAATTGGGCCAAACGCCTTACGAGCCTTAAAAGAGTTCCCCCAGGTCGATGCTAACGCCTGGCAGAGCCTGCACGGCAATCGAGCCGCCGGCATGCCGTGTTTCCTGATATCTTTTGCGTTGGTCGAGGCGAAACACTCTGATGGTCTAGGCCGCGATTTCAATGACCCAGTATTCCGGAATCCCGGCACGCTCGTACGCGAGCCGTTTTCTTCCCAGATCGTACCGGAGGGTGGTGTCGGAAATCTCGATGACCAACAGGATGTCTCCAGCAGAAACGTGGCGCTTCCGGCCGCCCGCGTTGGGGTTGAACAGCACCAGGTCCGGCTGCGGTTCAGTGAAATCGGGGATCGGGATCGGTCTTCCCGGGCCGACTTTGTAGCGGCCCTTTTTTTGTTCGCTGAAGAGGTCGTTAAGTTTCTCGAGGAGAAATTGATGTTCGGGGCCGGTCGGAGCCATTTGGACGAGCAGGCCATCGATCAGTTCGACGCGGTCTTCCGGGTGAAAGATGCCGGCCTCGCCGAGCCGGTGGTACTCATCGATCGTGAGTTTCCGTAAAGACACCCCGGGTCCTTCAATCCGCGGCTCTGGAACTGATCTGGCCATTAGTTGATTAATCGTTCTCCCATTGGCGTTCGAGTTGGTCTTTGGCAGCGTCGCGCCGGATGGCGAGCTCATCTTTGGCTCGCTCGAAGCCTTGAAGTTCCAATTCGAGCTCGGCTTTGCGCGCGCCCGTCGCGTGGTCGATGCGTCTTTCCAGTTCGTCGATCTCGCGTTCCATGAACTTCTCTTTGGCGTCCCACTCAGCCTCAAACCGTTCAAACGCCACGTCCCGGTCGCGATGAAAACTCTCCCGGTCACGGTCTCCGCGCCAGCCGAACGCCGGCACATGAATCGGGTTAACCACCACCGGACTGACCGCCGGACGGGTGGTGCGCGCGGATGCCCAGTACGGCCG
>JAFAUY010000117.1 GCA_019243005.1 Verrucomicrobiota bacterium
AGGTTCAGCAACTCAATGAGGAGTCAGAGGCTAATCCGGAAAAGAAAAAGAACGAGGCAACCCGGGAACAAGCCCAGGCTCGTCCGGAAGCGTCGGCCAGCCCCTCGGCTCGCACCTATTTTCCGGCAAGCTCCAAGTAGCCGTTACTGGTGTGGCCGGGTCGACGGGAGAGTTCGGGCCACCAGCGCGTCTAACTCGCATCAAACGTTGAAAACCGGGTGAAATTCTCGTTCTGGCCCTGGTTCAGGCTGCGGGTGCGCTCGTTTGGTCACGCGTTTCTGGGCGTGAGACACCTGGTCGCGACGGAGTGGAATTTCCGCATTCACCTGGTCGGGACCGTTTCGGCCTTCATTGCCGGTTTGATCTTACGATTCGGGTACGCCGAATGGCTGGTCGTCGGGACGTTGATCGGCCTGGTGCTGACGGCGGAAGCCCTCAACACGGCCATCGAGCGGCTCGTCAGCCTTTTGCACCCGGAAATTCACCCGCTGGCGCGCGCGGCCAAAGATACGGCGGCGGCGGGGGTCCTCCTGGCGTCGTTGACCGCCCTCATCGTCGGCACGGCGATCGTGCTCCACCATGTCGGTGGCGGGTAACGGCTACGCGTCCGCCGGCCCTCGGGCGCGCGAATCAGTTCAAAGTTGGATTTGCGCCCGGCACCGCGTTGTGGTTTTGGGTTCACCCGCTTCAGCCCGGGTCCGGGAGCGAGGCTGCGCGAGGGGCGTAGGGACCGCTGATGGGCAGGTCTGGGAATTCTAATTGCGATTTAGAATCATTCTTGATCTCGGGGGGTTTGGTGCAACCTTACCTTATGGAGGATGACTCCAATATCTCCGAGCTTCTTGCCGCCCGCGGGATCCGGTTGACCCGCCAGCGAGAGAAGATCCTGGCGATCCTTTTGCAACAAAGGGATCATCCGACCGCCTCGGAGGTGTACGAACGCGCAAAACAGAAAATGCCCTCGATATCGTTGGCGACCGTCTATAACAGCCTGGAAGCCCTGGCACGAAATGGCCTCCTGAAGCAGGTCAACGTCGACCGGGCTCCCACCCGGTTCTGCGCGAACCTGGAGGACCACAGCCACTTTTTTTGCGAACGTTGTGGTGCCATTTACGACGTCGAGGCTGCAGCCGCCCAGTTGGGAAATTTGCCGCCCGGTTTCGTCGTTTTTCACGCGGACGTTGCCCTTAAGGGCCTCTGCTCGACTTGTTCCGACCTTAACGTATGAGTTCAATCGCCATTCAAGACCTTTCCGTTTCCATCCAGAACCAGGAAATCATCCGCGGTCTCGACCTGGAGTTCAGCCAGGGCGAGGTTCACGCGATCATGGGTCCGAACGGTTCCGGTAAAAGCACCCTGGCAAAAGTCATCGCCGGGCATCCCGATTACGAGGTGACCGGGGGGGACATTTTCCTTGACGGTGAAAGCATCTTGGGCCTGGAACCGGACGAAAGGGCGCGCCGCGGCCTTTTCCTGGCTTTTCAGTATCCGATGGAGATCCCCGGCGTGAGCAACGCCAATTTCCTGCGTGCGGCCCTGCAGGCACGCTTGCCTGAAGGTGAGGAACTTGAGGCCACGGAGTTCTACCAGCGTTTGTACGAGAAAATGGACCTGCTCGAAATTCCCCGGCAATTTACGGCCCGCGCGGTGAATGAAGGGTTCTCGGGGGGTGAGAAAAAGCGTAACGAGATTTTGCAACTGGCCATGCTTGAACCGGCTTTTGCCATCCTGGACGAGACCGACAGCGGCCTTGACATCGACGCTTTGAAAATCGTGGCCAAAGGCGTCAACACCCTTCGCGGACCCGGTCTGGGCATCGTGCTGATCACGCATTACCAACGCCTGCTGAATCACATCGTGCCTGATTACGTGCACGTGATGTTCGAGGGGAAAATCGTCCGCAGCGGCGGAAAGGAACTTGCCCTGGAACTCGAAGCCAAAGGATACGACTGGCTCAAGACGGGCGAGCCGGTCCCGGCCAGTGCTTAAACTATTTTTGAATTGGAGCGCAATATGAGTACCGCAACCCCATCGCTTGACCTCGATCGCGAGATCGGCAACTTCTACTTTGACGTCAAACCCACCCGCGATGCGGGAGTCGGGCTGACGGAAAAAACGATCGACTACATCGTCGATGCCAAGGGTGAGCCTGATTGGATCCGTGAGTTCCGTAAAAATGCTTATCGGGTCTTCATGGAAAAACCCCTGCCGACCCACTGGGCGGGTGATGAGCTGAACGAAATTGATTTTGACGTTATCCGCTATTACCTGGCCACCGGGGAGGCGCCCAAGCGGAGCTGGGAGGAAGTGCCCGACAAAATCAAACAGACCTTTGAACGCCTTGGAATCCCGGAAAGCGAACGAAAGTTCCTGGCCGGGGTCGAAGCCCAGTTCGACAGCGAAGCGGTTTACTCGAACATCAAGAAGGCGGTTTCAGACCAGGGGGTGATCTTCGTGGGAAGCACCGAGGGTTTGAAGAACCACCCGGAAATCTTTCGCAAATGGTTCGGCAAGGTCATTCCGACGGGCGATAACAAGTTCAGCGCGCTCAACAGCGCCGTTTTCAGTGGAGGCAGCTTCATTTACGTGCCGCCCGGGGTTAAGGTGAAACACCCCTTGCAGGCTTATTTCCGCATCAATGCGGAAAACTTCGGGCAATTTGAGCGGACCCTGATCATCGCCGACGAAGGTTCGGAAGTGATGTACATGGAGGGTTGTACCGCCCCGAAGTTCACCACGGCGACCTTGCACTCGGCGGTGGTGGAACTCGTTGCCCTCAAGGGGGCCAAGATTCAGTACGTGACGGTGCAGAACTGGGCTCCCAACGTCTTCAACCTGGTGACCAAGCGCGGGCTGGCCATGGAGGGTGCGGAGATCAAATGGATCGACTGCAACATCGGGTCGCGCCTGACGATGAAGTATCCCGGCGTGATTCTGAAAGGCCGCAAGGCACGCGGTGAAGTGATCAGCATCGCCCTGGCGAGCGACGGCCAGCACCAGGACACGGGGGCTAAGATGATCCACGCCGCCGACGAGACGACCAGCAACATCGTTTCCAAGAGCATCAGCATCGGCCGGGGACGCGCGACTTACCGGGGATTGGTGCACGTGCCGAAACACCTGAAAGGGTGCAAGAACAACACGGAGTGCGACGCCCTGTTGATCAACGCCCACAGCCGCACCGACACTTACCCGGCCATCACCGTGCG
>JAFAUY010000056.1 GCA_019243005.1 Verrucomicrobiota bacterium
CCAAAGAATTGTACTGACATATCCAGGCATGTTGTAAGTGATGGTCAGAGGTTAAGGCCAGACAATCTGCGCGTCATGATGCTCGTTTGAGGGTGAGCGTCAAGTGGAAATCCTTGACAGAACTGCCTCAGCAAGGCTCGCTTACGCTTCAGAATCATGCAGACGAAGCGGCCCGCAACCGGTGTTTCTGGCGGCGTCTCCGGCATTGTGGCAGCGGTGCTGCTATACTATGCGGCTTCGCATGCGTCTTCACCGGCGGCTTCGCTTCTGGCCGACGCCGGCCCTTCCCTGCGGGATGACCCGCAGTACCGGGAGGAGTTGGGCGTCAACGCTTTTACCGCTCCGTCGATCGCGGACATTTTCCGTGACCTTGATTTGTTGAAACCGATCCCAATGGCCAAGGTGGAGCGAACGCCCAAGCCGCTTGATTCGGACGATCGGACCCGGTACGCCCTAAGTTTCGGGGTGCTGATCGCCGACGGTTTTCTGGATGTGGTACGCCAGGACGGCAGCGGTGTGGACCTACTCGGGCGTGAACTGTTGCGGCGCGCGAAAGGTTTAGGGGTCGCTCAACGGGTAAGCCGCCACTGCCAGCGCCTGCTTGAAGCGGCCAAGCAGGGGGCCTGGGAGCAGTTGCGCAAGGAACTGATTCTGACCCAGCAGGACGTCGAGAACGCGATGCTGGACCTTCGGGATGAACAGGTCGCGCACTTGCTGAGCTTGGGCGGCTGGATTCGGGGCCTGGAGATTGCAGCGGCGTGCGTCACCGAAACGTATTCGGCGGAACGGGCCCGGCTGCTGAAGCGGTTGGACCTCCTGGATTACTTTCTGGAACGACTCCAGGATTTGAGCCCGCGCCTTCGGAAAAGGCCCCTGATCACGTCGCTGACGCAACGCCTGCAGCAGATCCGGCCGCTGCTTGCGCGGGATGGGCTGCTCTCGTCCGCGGACGCAAAAACTCTCTACGTCGAGGCAAAAGGCGCGGTCGATGAAATCGAAGGCCAGACCGCCACGGGCCAAGCGGTGCGCGGCGACCGGGAACGGTGACCGGCGTTCCGGCGGCGATCACGCCGGGAACGAAAGGGGCGGCAAAATATAAGTACTTTTTTCATTGATGTTATGAAATGATCCGGTGTATTCATAACATTGAAATGAAAAGTTATCTTCTTGCCCGTTGCGGCGAAAGGCTCCTGCCCGCTCACCGCCGCGAATCACGCCCTCAGGCAACCCGCCGAAACGGCCATTCAACCGGCCCTGCTTATGAGCAGTCGTAAGCGGGATGCCCCGCCGCCTCCCGGCATGGTGGAGGCGGTCGACCAGATGTTTCGCCAACTTGAGGCGCTGGCCCCGGACCCGAACGTGGCCGGCGCCTGCCCCGAACTGCCCGGAATCGTGCTTCACCGCATCACGGGCCGGGTGCTCGATCCGCAGGACCCACGGTATCTCGACGCCATCAGCGGCTACCAATCGATGCACGACGACTTTTTGAAGGCGCTGGCGGCGCATCCGATCGGCCGGGCGCTGGCCCTGCTCGCGGTCGGGCCTGACGGCGTCGCCCTTCTCGAGGCGGGCCGAACGCCCAATACCGTGACCGGCATTTCCCGTGCGGGCCCCGGACACGCGATCCGCAGTGCACGCCAGGTGTACAACTGTCACCACGTCGTCCCCAAAAGCGTGTCGCTGGCTCAGGGACAAAACATTAATCATCCAGGTAATCTGGTCCTGGCCAAGACCCTGAGGCGCGGGCGCGACCAAAGTGAGAACCCGCACCATTTCTGGCACGGGCTGCTTCTTCATCCGCAGCTTCATCGTGCGCCGCCGCACGAGATTCCCATCTATGTCGTCCGGCCGCTTTTCCCGTTCTACCCGCCGGTTAACCAGGGTTTTCGAACGGTCGAAGAACTGCGCGCAAAATTAAAACAACTCGGTGCGCCGCCGCTGCCGGAAATGTGGGAAAAACGAATCCTGGCTTTTTCCGTGGCGACGCGGCACCGGCCGTACCGGGT
The DNA here is from genome assembly GCA_019243005.1 of Verrucomicrobiota bacterium. Lineage (GTDB taxonomy): Bacteria > Verrucomicrobiota > Verrucomicrobiia > Chthoniobacterales > JAFAMB01 > JAFBAP01. The sequence continues at coordinate 2,007 of JAFAUY010000056.1, forward strand.
GCCGGAGCGGTACCAACAGATCACGCAAATGTTTGGAAATCTTTTTACCTCGGAGAAACGGGATGACGCCGCGCAGTTGGCGGCGCGCGCGGATCTCGCCAACCGTGCAGCCGCCTATGCGGCTGAATTCCTGCCCGGCGGCGCTTACCTTAACGGCCAGCCACTGCCGACTAATCACCAACCCAAGCACCAACTCCCGATCATCGACCGTGATCCGGACCTGCGCCCGGTTGCCAAAACCGCCAAAACTCCGGTTCGACGCCAGGCAACCGGCCGTACCCGGGCCAGATCACAAGCCCCGAAACCGCAACCAACCCAGACGCCCGGCGTTAAAATCTAGCTTATGCCTACCATTCAGGATTACCTCAAAGAACTGAGCGATTTATTCGTCTCTGACCTGCACGCTTCCCAGTATTACCGCAACCTTCCGCCGGCGGAACGGGCCGGTGTGGATCAGCGGCTGGCCCAGGATGCAGCCAACGGGTTTTTACCGCTGGTACCGGGCGCGCTCGAGGCGGACCTGGAACTGCTGGATGAAGCCATCGCCCAGTGGCTCGGCGTCGAAATGCCGGAAGACGTCAAAGCCCTGCTCCGGAAAGTGGACGGCTTCGTCGAGAACGGCACAACCCTGTATTCCGTCGACCCGGAACTGCTGAAGGAGAGCGACGGATGGCGTCCAGGCATCGCCGGGCAGAACCAGATGTTCTGGATCGAATTTCCTGAACTCAGCCAACGCTGGCTGCTGGTTGGTGATAACGAGCTGAGCTTCTTCGCCTATGACCTGGTTCAGGGCGAGTTCTGGGCACTCGACCGGTACGGGATCGACAAGCAACACCGGTTTATCGACGGTGACGACCTGTTGCGATTCCTCCTGCGGACGGCGCTGCGGATTGCGGAACCCGCGCCTGAGCCCGAGCGCTTAGAGTGAGGGCAGCGGGCCCGACGGCAGAGTTCACACGGCGGTCATGGCGAACCAAGGCGCATCCGCAGATAAGGGGGATTATCCGCAGAACACGCAGATAACGCAGAACAGAAATCCATCCACAGATTACGCAGATTACACAGATTAAAACTTCGTCGTCGGTGGCATTCCGCTCGGCGGCTCCCAACCCCGAACTCTACTCGACGCCCGGCACCCGGCTTCCTTGATTTGCGGAATTTCACCCGGCACCCGGCCATGTTGCCAAAAGTCGCGGTCTAGGGTCACGTTGGGCATGGGTCCGGCGGTGGATGAGCCGTTGAAGAGTTGCTGGCTGGCTTGTTATGGCACGCTGCGGCGTCGAAGCCTGTACGCCCGAACAAACCACGCGGTCGCGGGCCAGTTGCGGTTCTGGGGTTATGGCCTGGCGTACGGCCGGTTGCATTGGCAACGCGCCTACCCTGCCCTCGTGGGCGAACCCGGCCTGGTCCGGGTGGAAATTTACCGGGTCGATGATCCGGCAGCGTTTATTTGGCTGGATGCGTACGAAGGTTTTGCCCCGGACCGGCCGGCGCGCAGTTTATTTCTGCGCCGGTTAACGCGGCTGCAGCGTCCCCGATGGTGGGCCTGGGTATACCACCTTAATGACTCGTTAAAACTTTTCGGCCCTGCCGGGGACTTGCCTCGCCCCCGACGGTCGATGAGCAAGCAGGGGTTGGCCCGATTTTCTCCCGGATAAACCCTTGATTCCCGCGTATTTCCCGCAATTTGTATCCCAGGCAGTGCGCGGCCGGGTCAGTCCGTACCAGCTTGAGCGCTGCGCAGACGAGGCCATACTGCGCGGTACATGGAACGCTTTTTCAAATTCGTCACTCACGAAGGGCCGTGCTTTGTTCGCGTCAGCGAACTAAAGGCGATCTACTGTGCGGGTCCCACAGTCGTCAGGGTTCTTTTTGATGGGTTACAGGTGAAGCTTGATGTGCCTAGCGGAGACAGCGCCAACCTGGCTCAACGTATCCTGGCTTACGTTCAGGACCCGAAACACGTGGGGATCGCGATCGGACCTGATCCCGCGGGAGCGCAGCGTATCTCGGTCCAGTTTCCCTGAACCGTCTCAAGAAAAACTCTGTTTGCAGGGGGAACGCCTGCATCCGACGGGGCTCGAACCCATAAACTTTGGGTCCAAGCTTCAGGCGTTTTCCGTGGCACGCGGTTGCGTCTGACGAGGAAGCGTAGCATGAGGTTTCATCCCGCTTGCTACAGCTTGGTACAATCTTGTAGCATGATTTGCTACAGCGTTTTTTGATACCCTCACCTTGCCGTGGCAAGGATCAGGATCGGGTCACAGATCGGACAATGGCGGGTGCTGGAATGCACATCGAAGGAGCTGAGAACCTACCTGTGCGAGTGCCTTTGCGGCGCCCGGAAAGAATTGCACGCCAGTGAGATCACACCACGGCACACGGGACGCGTACCCGGCAACGGTTCGCCGGAATACCGTGCTTGGCAAAATGCGAAAGCGCGTTGCTATAACCCGAAACACCGATCTTATCCGGACTACGGCGGACGTGGCATCAAGATGTGCGAACGTTGGCGGACCAGCTTCGCAGCTTTTTTCGCTGATATGGGCAAACGTCCAAGTCCACGGCACAGCCTAGACCGTCGCTGGAACGATGGCGATTACGAGCCCGGCAATTGCCGCTGGACAACAGCCCGCCAGCAAACGCGCAACCGCAGACCGCGCGGCAAGCGAAAGCCGATCCTTGAGGGTCCCCCGTTGACCTTAGCCCGGTCGGGCTGAGCGGGTGCGGGCGCCGGCTCGGCCGATCTCTGGCCCGATCGGCCGAGCACCCGCCGACCACCCGGCCGGCGGGCCACAATGAAACGTCCAATGCTTAGACGGCACTCGCCCGGCCGAGGTTACGCAAACGGGTGCTGTGTGCCACGCCATCGGGCCAGTAAAGGCCACCACGGACAAGGCGCGTGCCGTTCCTTTGATCGAGTTTTCAATGCTGCAACGATCGCTTGGCCAAACGGTCAAGTATCACTAATGATCAGGTTCCATGCCTTCTCGCGATGCCCCTCCGACGGTTGATGAACGGATTCAGCTTTACATGGTGAGCGTTCGTTGCTTTTGGCAAGGACAACAGTGCCAAGAGGCAAACCTCCATCTGGCAGGCTGCATCATGATGTGCGCGGGCATTGAAGGCATGCTTACCCTGCATGCGAGCCTGAACTTCGACGAGGCTGTTGCGGCTTGGAAGGCAGTCTGGCCCAAGCAAAGAATCGAACACTTGCTGAGATGGGATCTGGGACACCTTTTAAAGGTGGCCCAGGCCGCAAAGTGGCTGCCAGACAAAGTAACGGTGGATTACCCAAACACCGGCAATACCCTGCCTACTGACAAAATCCGCGAACTTCGGAACTTGGTCCATCCTGGTCGTCACGTCCTGGAGCGGGGCGATCGCGAGCTTACCGATCGAGATCTTACTGAGCTTGAAGTCCTTTGCATGGCAGTTTTCCAGCACTTAGGAGATCAAGTTGAGCCAAGCCTGCGCGAGGCTGGCGTCACCGGGGAATCCCTCGATCGCCCCTCTGGCCAATCCTAAGCGTTACCGCATCATCGCGCCATAATCGCGGCCAGTGCGGCGAGGATCTGCCCTCAAGGGAGACCAACGCAGGGCGGCCCAGTAGCTGAGGCCCTTGTGGGCACTCAGACGAGACCATAAGGGCGCGTAGCGCCGATGGTGCCGGGGCCAGCAGCGGGCAGCCGAAAAGGTCCGGTTCTGAAGCCCGTCAACTATTTTTCCGATCTTTTTTCGTTCCTAAACGTTCTTTTTGGATCGGAAAGGAGCCTTTCTCGTTCCGGCTTCGCCGGCCGAGCGGGAGCCCAAAAAACCGATGGTAGCTTGCGTCCATGACGCAACAACTATCATCACACAGACGGACGCGTTGGAGGGCGCGCAGATATTCAGTCGCCGAGGTGACCGAGCTGCTCGGCATCGACCGATCGGCCGCATACCGGCGGCTCTACTCCGACTCCCTTCGCGTGGTTAAGGGTTACGGCCGGTTTACTGTGCCATCCTCGGAGCTGGATCGGCACCTTAACGGCCTGGCCATTCACCGGCCGGGAGAGCGGAGACGTCGGCCGGTGAAGGAGGTGGCCAGGTGAGCACCGAACCGAAACCGAAATGTCACGCGTGCTTTTCCGGCGCACCGGGAGAAGACGTACTTTGAGGGTCTCACCTCAGAGGTTGCCGTTACCGTCAGCAAGAAGGGTCACCAACAGATCGAGTGGCACCGCGTGTCATCCAAGGCCAGGAACGAACCTTTGGACTGCGCCGTGTACGGGTATTGTGTGCTCTTCTACCTTGGACGGTTTGAGGGCGTCGCGAACATGCTCAGCCGCATGCACAAACCCGCACCTGGTCAGGTACGGCGCGACTACCGGCTTAAGGAGCTTCCGGCCGCCGAGCCCGCTGACGCCGGTGAACCTGCCGACCAGAAGGACCCAACCACCTCACTGCCTGCCGACGCCGGTCAGCCTGCCTTGGCGCCAGCTGCTGCAACAGCATCAGCCGATACGGTGGACGGATAGACCGGCACCGGCGGCCGAGAAGGTAACACCCCGCTGGAGGAAGAACAAGCGGGGCGTGCGGCTGACGATGGGCGAATCGTGGCGGTAAGGCCGGTGACAAGCCCCGTAATCGGCTTATAGGGCGTTTGATCCAAGCCCCGCCGTCTCCACCCTCGGGACACGCTACCCCGTTTGACTGGCCACGGATTGCAACATGAAGCAACCAATTCAAGCAATTTTCGCAGACGATGTTCCCGTTAATCAGGCAGAATTAGCCGCCACAATGCGCGTCAGCCGATGGACGGTCGGCAGATGGGTTAAAGCCGGGTACCGTTTTGAGTTCGGCACCCGGACAACGGTAGGGCACGCTAAAAAGTGGCTCCGGACGGAAGCGTACGCGCATGGCCTTCGTGCGGAGCGTCAGGCAAGGGAACAAGAGATAACATCTCGGCTATGTCCCCGACGCTGAGCTTCTGATAAATCCGATGCACGGCCGTGCTGCTATGGCTTACGAACCGCATGACCTGATTTTCAGGAACACGGGCACGGCAAGCGCGGGTGATAAACGTCACGCGCAATCCGTGGTGGCTAACGTGCCGCAGGCCCAACGAATCCAGGAAGACGCGCCATTCAATCGAGGGGCGTTCCGGGATCGTGCACAAAAAGCGTTCCCCTCTCCTTCTTCTCTCGTTCACAATGCTCAATAGCCGCTCCCGCAGTTGCGGGACGATCGGCTGCGCGAACGCCTTTCCGCCCTTGACCACATCGGCCGGGTAGGTGATGACGCCACGTTCAAAATCGATGCGGTCCAGCGGTACCGCGCACTGCCGCAAACGGGCGGCCTGATACAGGCCCATCAGGAACGTGACATGCAGCCATGATCCGAACATCTCTCGTTCCAAGGTTTCCATAACAAGCTTGATCTCGTTTTCTTGCCATTCCGCCTTATCCGGCGGGGCGGTCTTCCTCAGGCCCATCTTGCGGGCCGGGTTCGTCGCGCAGTATCCGCGCTTGATCGCCTCGTCCATGATCTGGCCAAGGAACTTGAGTTCGCCGATGGCAGTATTTTTCTTTCCGCCGTGTTGCGCTCGCCAGCCAACGTATCCCTGGCAGAGTTGGTAGGTCAGCTGAGCGGGCCGGGTGACCTGAATGTCCGACAGCCACTTCTCCAGCTTGACCCAGCTACGGCGGTACCGATCGAAGGTGTTGGCTGGCGAATCGCCGAAGCGGAGCTTGATCCAGGCGTCGACCCACTGATCCCAGGCGTCCCCTTCCACTTTGAGTTCCCAACGCTGCTCACGCTCAATGCGGGTCTGTTCCCGCATCCATCGTTCCGCTTGCTTCTTCTCGCCGAAATTCGATGCCCTGTAACCTAGGCTTTTGCTCTTCCACTCGCCGTTTTCTTTGTATCGACCCCAGAAGATCCCGTTCCGCAAATAGATGCTTGCCACGTCCCAAACCTTACCAGGGTTGCTACATTTTTGCTACAATCTTGCGTAAGTGCCTCAGGCTGTGCATCCGGCGAGGCTCGAACTCACAACCTTCGGCTCCGGAGGCCGACGCTCTATCCAGTTGAGCTACGGATGCGTGACGGGGCCAAGTTTAAGTTTGCCGGGGACAGACGTCAACCAGACCAACGAGATTTCCTGCCGCAGCGAACGTTTGCGTTCCGGCATGAATGGCGTTTCCTACCCGTCACGAGACGAGGATGATCATGGCGGGCAAACCACGGATTTTTATCGATGGCGAAAGCGGGACGACGGGACTCCAGATCCGAGCGCGGCTCGAAGGTCGTTCGGACCTTGCCGTGGCCAGCATTGATCCGGCGCGGCGCAAGGATGCGGGTGAGCGGAAACGGCTGCTCAACGACGTCGACCTGGCGGTGCTCTGCCTACCCGACCAGGCGGCCCGGGAAGCGGCGGCGCTGATTGAGAATCCCGAAGTCAAAATTCTCGACGCCAGTACGGCTCACCGGGTTGATCCAAACTGGGTTTACGGGTTCCCGGAGATGAGCCCGGAACAGGCAACGTTAATCCGTCGCGCGAAGCGCGTGGCGAACCCGGGTTGTTATGCCACCGGAGCGATTGCGTTGGTCAGGCCCTTGGTTGTCGAGGGCCTCCTGCCTCCCGACTACCCGGCCAGCATCCATGCCGTTCAGGGGTACAGCGGGGGCGGGCGCCAGATGATTGAGTCGTTTGAAGAAGAAGGGCCCAACCAGGTGCGGGATCCCTACCGCCTCTACTCGCTCCAACTGGCGCATAAGCATTTGCCCGAAATCCAGCGTTACAGCGGGCTTTCCGCGCCTCCCCTCTTCTGGCCGGCAGTCGGCCGTTGGTTTCAGGGGATGCTGGTACAAATGCCGTTACACCTCAGTTTGCTTCCGAAAACGGCAACCGCAGAAAGCATCGTCGAAACGTACCGGCAGTATTACGGGGGCCGCGAGTACATCCGGGTCATGGACTTGCAGGAAAAGCCGCCTGCCGCCCTGGCCCCGGAGGCCTGGAACGGAACCAACGTGCTGGAGCTTTGGGTCTTTGCGAATCCGGAGCTCGGCCACGCCCTCCTCATCGCACGCGGCGATAACCTCGGCAAAGGTGCGTCCGGAGCGGCGGTGCAGAACCTGGACCTCATGCTCGGTCTGACGGCGGGAGCGCCGTACGCGCTGGCGAGGTGATGGACACGGGCCGGACCGAGGCGGCGGCAAAATCGTCCGCCTTACACGCCGCCTCACCCCTGATTTTCCGCGCACGGATCCGAGTTCGCCCTTTACCGGTGGGTCCGGGTCGGATCGCGCGCTTTGGGACTTGCGCGGGGCTGGTCCTTAGTATTTGAAAGAGGGCTTGCGTGCGAAGGTAAGGTCTATGTTCGAACCGGTGCGAAAACTGCATTTTCTAGGGGTATGCGGCACGGCCATGGGCGCGGTGGCGGCGGCGCTTCGGGATCGCGGTTATGACGTCACCGGTTCGGATGAAAATGTGTATCCGCCGATGTCAACCTTCCTCGAGTCCCGGGGCGTGCACCTGCTGGAAGGTTATCGCGCCGCGAATGTGGCGGCGGACGTGGATCTGGTCGTGGTCGGCAACGCGATTACCCGGGGCAACCCGGAGATCGAGGCGGTGCTGAACCGCAGGCTGCTCTACCGTTCCCTGCCGGAAACGCTGAAAGACTTTTTTCTCCGGAAGCGCCGTAACATCGTGGTGACGGGGACCCACGGCAAAACGACGACCACGGCCCTGATTGCATGGATTTTCCGGCAGGCGGGCCGGGACCCGAGCTTCCTGATCGGCGGTATCGCGAAGGATCTCGGGCAGGGGGCGTTTTTCTCGGAGTCCGAGCACTTCATTTTGGAAGGGGACGAGTACGACACGGCCTTCTTTGATAAGCGGTCAAAATTTCTTCATTACCTGCCCGAGTGCCTCGTGATCAACAACATCGAATTCGATCACGCCGACATCTTCCACGACCTCGAAGAGATCAAATTAAGCTTTCGACGGCTGGTGAACATCGTCCCGAGCGCCGGGCGTATCTGGATCAACGCGGACGACCCGAATTGCGCCGAGGTCACCCGGGACGCCCTCGCGCCCGTCGAAAGCGTCGGGTTTACGGAAACGGCGATGCACCGCATCGACTTGGCCCGTATCGAAGGTGGCCTCACCCGGTTCCGGCTCGGCAAGGTGGAGTTTGGGATGCAGCTGCTTGGAGAATTCAACGTGCGAAACGCGGCGATGGCAGTCGCCGTCGCACGCGCGTATGGTTTGAGCAGCACGGATATCCAGCAGGGGCTGGCGTCGTTCACAGGCGTTGCGCGCCGCCAGGAAATTCGGGGCGAAGTCAACGGGATCAAAGTGATTGACGATTTTGGCCATCACCCGACGGCCGTCCGCGAGACGTTGACGGGCCTGCGGCAACGTTTTCCGGATAAACGCATTTGGGCGATTTTCGAGCCCCGGTCGAATACCACGCGGCGGGCGGTGTTTCAAAACGCGTTGCCGGGTGCGCTGAAGCTGGCGGACGGCGTAATCCTGGCTCAGGTGGCAAAGGTCGACCAACTGCCGCCGGATGACCGCCTTGACCCTCTGAAAGTGGTCGATGCCATCGTCGCGCACGGCATTCCGGCGTTCTATGAACCCGACGTCGACAACATCGTGGCGCGGCTGAAACCCCTTGCCCGTCCCGGAGACGTCATCGTGGTATTCAGTAACGGCGGTTTTCACGGCATTCACCAACGCCTGCTGGCTGAGTTGGCGGCATGAACTTTGATTTTCACGCGCATCGCGTTCACGACTACGCGCACCTGGTCCAGCGCTGGCGAAAGCTTTGCCGCATGGCGCGAATAACGTGCGAAGTTTATAGCGAAGCCGGCGGGTTTGACCTGATCTGCGTGCGGTCACCCCGGCTGGCCGACGCGGGCGCAAAGGCCATTTACCTTTCGGCCGGTATCCATGGCGACGAGGCGGCGTCGTCGGAGGCGTTGTTGTTTTGGGCCGAGCTGCACCGGCCGATTCTGAAGGACCTGCCGCTGTTATTGTTTCCTTGCCTAAATCCGTGGGGGCTGGTTCGCAACCAGCGCTTTGACGCCGAGGGCCGCGACCTCAACCGCTGCTACCATTTAGACGAGCCGCCGCAAATCAAGCGCCAGAAAGAAATCATTACCGGGTACAGGTTCTCTTTATCGCTTTGCCTGCATGAGGATTACGACGCCCAAGGCGTTTACCTTTACGAGGTCAAGCAACGCCAGACTGCGCTGGGCCAGGAGTTGCTGGCGGCGGCGGGCTACCACGTCCCGGTGGACCTGCGCAAGACGATCGAAGGGCGTCGCGCCGCGCAAGGCTTGATCGCTCGCAGGACCAAGCACCTGAAAGGCGTCCCGCTCATGGCCGAAGCCATGTTCCTGGCGCTGTCCCACAGTGACCGAACGTTCACCATCGAGACGCCTTCCGAATATGACCTGAGCGCGCGGGTACAGGCGCACGTGGCGGTAATCCAACGGGCGATCGAACTGACCTACCGCGGTAACGCGTAACGCGTTCCTCGTGACCCGTTACCGGTTCTAGCCTCCGGCCGAGCCTTCGCCGCCCGGCTTGGTCATCTCGACGGGATCGAGGACCCGCGCCAACTCCTCCGGCGGCAACACCTGTTGTTCCTGGCAGAGTTGCCGCACCGTTTTGCCGGTCTTGACTGATTCCTTGGCGATTTCCGCGGCACGATCGTACCCGATGATTGGAGCCAGGCTGGTGACCATGGCCATGCTGTACTCGACCAATTCGTTGCACCGCTGGCGGTTGGCGGCGATGCCGGACACGCACTTTTCCTCGAACACGCGGGCCACGTTGGCCAGGAGGCGAATGCTTTCCAGGATGTTATGCGCCATCATCGGCATCATCACGTTCAAGTCCAGATTGCCGTTAGCGCCCCCCCAGTGGACGGCCGTGTCGTTACCGAACACCTGAGCACAGACCTGCATCACCGACTCGCAGATGACCGGATTAACCTTGCCGGGCATGATCGAGCTTCCCGGCTGGGTGGCCGGCAGCTGGATTTCGGCGATCCCACAACGGGGACCGCTGCTCAGCAGGCGAAGGTCATTGGCGATTTTGAAAAGGCTGACCGCAATCGTCCGGAGTTCACCGCTGGCTTCGACCAAACCATCTTTTGCACCCTGCGCTTCAAAGTGATTGCGCGCTTCACGGAACGCCACGTTGGTCCGGTTCCAAAGGTACCCCATGGCACGGCCTGCAAATTCCGGGTGGCAGTTAAGACCGGTGCCGACGGCGGTGCCGCCGAGCGCCAATTCCTCAACCGCCGCGATGGCGTTGCCCGCCCGCAATTTGCCGTATTCGATCTGCTTGGCGTAGCCGCTGAATTCCTGTCCGAGCCGGACCGGGGTGGCATCCATCAGGTGCGTCCGGCCGATTTTGATCACCTCCCAGAACTCGCGTGCCTTGTTTTCAAACGCGACTTGCAGCTGTTCCAAAGCCGGCATCAGATCGCCCCGGATTGATTCGGCCACGGCGATATGAATGGCGGTGGGGATAACGTCATTGCTGGACTGGCCCATGTTGACGTGGTCGTTCGGGTGGATCGGGTCTTTGGAGCCGATCGGTTTACCGGCCAACTGGCTGCATCGGTTGGCGAGCACCTCATTGGCGTTCATGTTCGAGCTCGTGCCCGAACCGGTCTGGAAGACATCGACCGGAAAATGCTGGTCCAGCTTTCCGTCGATCACTTCTTCAGCGGCCTGCGCGATGAGGCGGGCTTGTTCTTCGGAAAGCCGCCCGAGGTCGCGATTGGCCGAAGCGGCCGCCCATTTGACCAAGCCAAGGGCCCGGATGAGCGGCCGGCTGAACCGGTACCCGCTGACCGGAAAATTCAGGACCGCCCGCTGGGTGCTCGCGCCGTAAAGCGCATCTCCCGGCACCTCCATGGTACCCATCGAATCTTTTTCTATACGCGTCTGCATTCCACTGGAACCGATAATCCTCGCAGGCATTTCGCTCCAGATAAAACGCTTCCAGGCACTCTCGGGGGCCGGTAATCGGACCCGGAACGCCCGATCCGCGCCCGATCGACCAAACCGATTTGTGGTCTTTATAAGATCGCTCGGTTCTGTAACCAGTAGCTTGACTTGATCTTGTATTCCCTTAACAATCCTGGAAGCTTTTTTTTAATTACAGATCTCCTAGATAGAACTGACTTCGTGAGCGAACCGCCTAACCATAATCTCTTAACCGTCAAAGAAACTGCCGAGTATCTGCGCATTCCATTGCCGACGGTTTACTACTTGGTCCAGCGCGGGCAGATTCCCGCCATTCAAATTGG
>JAFAUY010000455.1 GCA_019243005.1 Verrucomicrobiota bacterium
GCCGCATCGACCTGGTTTTGCTCGACCGCGCGGATGTGAAAGCGGCAAATCTGGTCGCGGTGGATTTCAAGACTTCAAGGCGGAAGACCACGATAAAAGCGGCCGGCGGTTGCAGTTTCCAGTTCTACGCTTACCGATGGATGTGCGAGGCGCTCGGGGCGCAGACGACCCGCATCCTCGTGACGAGGGTCGGCGCAAACGATGAGATTAACCCGAAAGCGGGTGAGGAAGCTGCCGCCCAGGTCCGGTCGACCCTCGCGAGGATACAATGCCGCGGTTGCTTTGGTTACGGCAGCGATGCCGAGGCCCGGAACGGCGATGATGAAGCTTTGCCGATCGCAACCGTTCCGATCAATTCGGCCGTGCTTCGCGCCAAACGCAAGCTTACCCTCGGATGAGTGCACCAGCCGATTCGGATGCCCGGAGGCGCTTCGTTGAAAAACACGACCAGAATTTTGCGGTGGTCGCCGCCGCGGGCGCCGGCAAAACCCGGTCCATCGTTGAACGGATCGTGGCGATCGCTCGCCGTGACCTCGACGCGGTGAGCCGGTTGGTGGTCGTCACTTACACCAATACCGCCGCGCGCGAATTCAAGCGACGGGTTACGGCGACCGTGTTGGAAAGCTCCAAAGCGTCACGGGCCACGGGTGTGCTCGCCCGTTTGGACCGCGCCTTTTTCGGCACCATCCACAGCTTTTGCCTCGGGTTGTTGAGCGATCACCAGCTGGAACTGGGGTTCCCGAGCCGTTTGCAAACCATCACGCCTGCCGAAGGGCGCCGTTTATGGGAGGATTTCCTGAACGGTCCGGAAGCCGACCAGTTGATCCGGTCCCATCCGCTCACCCCTAAATTGCTCCGGTTCTGCTCCTTCGACGATCTGCTGGCCCTTGCGAACCGGATGGAAAGCGCTCAGCCGCGGGTGAACCCGGGAGAGCCGCCCTCCGCTCTCGACCTGTCCCTTCTGGACCCGTCCCCTCCGGGGATTCCGAGGCCACGCGAGCGAAACGCAGAGGCTCGTCAGCCGTTACTGCGCGAACTCGACCGTTATAACCGGGCATTACGAGCCGCGGATGAATTTATCGGGCTGCCCGATCTGAATTTGGCGCCGGACGGCCTGAAACCGGTGTGCCGAAAGATTTTTCAGCCGTTGAGCACCTGGCTGGAGGACGCTGCCCGCGATTGGGCGAGCGACCTGGTCACCCTCTATTGCCGGCAGCGGCACCGGGACGGTTTGCTTACCTTTAACGACCAGATCGGTCTGACCGTCAGCCTGTTGCAGCGGCCCAAGGTGCTTGAACAAATTCGTTGCCGGCAGTTTTGCGTGATTCTGGACGAAGCGCAGGACACCGACCCGCGGATGTTCGACGTCCTCGTCGAGATCAGCCGTCCGTGCGGTTCGCCATGGGGTACCTGGCCCGGTGAGGGTGCGCCGCCGCGACCGGGCGCCTTCGTGATGGTCGGCGACCCGCGCCAGACGATTTACGACCGGGCCGGCACGGAACGCTACCTGGGCATCATCAACAGTTTCCGAAGCGGGAAAGGCGGTGAGTCGCTGGAATTCAGCGTGACTCACCGTTGCTCTGCCCGGGTCGTCGAAGCGATTAACCGCCTGTTTACCGGACTCCAGGACGGGGCGGCCCCGTTCGACAATCTCCAACCGGCCGCCACCGCGATCGCCGGAGCTGCCGTTAGGCTGCCGCTGCGGCAATCCGACCCGGTTGAGGCCCACGTCGAAGACCAGTGCCGGGATGAAGCCCGCCAGGTTGCGGAATGGTTGGGCCGCGTGGGCGAGCGCGGGGTGGGCGTGCATCGTTGGGGACAGGTCGCGATCCTGGCGCCCCGGCACGACTGGTTGGAAACCTGCAGCGCCGCATTGCAGGAGGCCGGCATTAAACACGGCCTCTTCCGGCCCCGAACCCCCTGGCGGGATCAACCCGGGTTCAGCTGGCCCTTGTCCTTGCTTTACACGCTGATCCACCCCTGGGACCGCTTCGAGCGACTCGGTGTGCTCCGGGAGATTTTCGCGATCTCGGACCACGTGCTGGCTTGGTGGACCGCTCAGGGAAACACCACGGATGCCGAGTTGCTTGCCGCACTCGAAACGCTCGCCTCACTCGAAAGGCGGCTCTGGCGGAACCAGGCGCCGAGCATTATCGAATTCGTCTACGAAATGTGCGAGCGTCTTCGCCTGCGGGAGCGGTTGCAGCTTCTCAATGATCCGGGCCTGGCCCTCAACTCGTTTTTAGCCCGCGCCTACGAAGCCACTCACGAAGGCGTGTCCATCGATTCCTGGGTTCGCTCCTTACTTGACCAGCTTGAGGAGGATGCCCCGGTCCAAAATCCGCACCCGGACGCCATCGACCTTGTCACGATCCATTCAGCCAAAGGGCTCGAGTGGGAGGTCGTCATCCCCCTCGGACTCGGCCGGGCCATTCGTCCCCGGAAATCGCCGCCTTACCCGCGGGTGATCGACACCCGGAACTGGTCCGGGGTGGTGTGGAATGAGTTCAGCACCCGTGTCGCGAGTGCCGGGAAAACGGGCGAAGAAGAGGAGCACCGCCGGTTGCTTTACGTCGCACTCACGCGCGCGCGGCGGGCCCTGGTCATCCCGTACGGCGAAAACTTCTATCGGGAGCGGAAAAATTCGCTGGCCGAGGTCGCGGCTTGTTCGCCCGCCTTCCTTCCGGTGTCCGACCGCCTCGATATCGACGTGCCGCTGGAACAGGAAGAGTTGCCGCTCGACGTGCTGACCTTCGATCCATCTGCCGTACAGAAAGCCGCCCTCCTCTCCCAGGCGCATCCGCAGCTGAGCCGACCCCATGCCCTTGCGGACGATGCCGAGCGGACCGAGCGTTTCCTCGAAGATGTCGAGGGGGCATTCGATTTCGGCCGTTGGTGGCACGGCTGGGTCGAGTATTTTCCCTGGTCGGGATCCCCGGCCGACCATATCGCCTATTGCCAAAAAATTCCGGCGGACCTCACTTTTGGGGCACGCGCCGTGCAGGAGGCGCAACGGTTTTTGGAGAGCGAAGCCTTCAGGCTGCTGTTGGCCGAAGGCATCAAATTTCGCTGTGAAGCGCCGTTCTCTTATTGTGATCAGCCGGCCGTCTGGATGGAGGGCGTCATCGATCTTCTCGTACAAACCCGGGCGGGCGAAACCTGGATTCTGGATTGGAAAACCAACCAACCCTCGCCGGGGGAGGATCACCGCACGTTCTTGAATTATCTCCGGCAGAAATACCTGCCCCAGCTGGCGGCTTATCAGAAAGCCCTCGAGCAAGGCTTCGGGATACGCGTCGGCCGTTTGCTTATCTATTCGACCGTCGTCGGCCGGTTCGCCTAAGAAGGTGTGTGGGAGATGAGGGGTGGTGAACTTTGTGAGCCTGGACCTCCCACACACCTTCTAAGCGTTTGTGCCGGATGTGACTTTACAAATCCGAAAAGCCTTTTCAGCTTAGGCAATGAGCAAGGCCCCCATTAAGGTTGCGGTGACCGGCGCCGCTGGTCAGATCGGCTACTCCCTGTTATTTCGTATCGCGTCCGGTGCGATGTTCGGCCCTGAGCAAGCGCTTGACCTCCACCTGATCGAAATTCCGCAGGCATTGTCCGTCCTTGAAGGCGTTGTCATGGAGTTGGACGACTGCGCCTTTCCCCTTTTGAACAACATCGTCGCCACCGCTGACCTCGATGAAGGTTTTCGCGGGGTGAACTGGGCGTTGCTGGTTGGCAGCGTGCCGCGCAAACAAGGCATGGAACGCAAGGACCTGCTCGGCATTAACGGTAAGATCTTCACGGGACAAGGCAAGGCGATCCAGGCCAACGCCGCCTCGGACGTTCGGACCCTGGTCGTGGGTAATCCCTGCAACACCAATTGTTTGATCGCGATGGAAAATGCCCGCGACATCCCTCGGAACCGCTGGTTCGCCATGACGCGCCTGGACGAAAATCGCGCCAAGTCCCAATTGGCCGCTAAAGCCGGCGTGCCCGTGCGCGAGGTCACCAATCTTGCGATTTGGGGCAACCATTCCGCCACGCAGTACCCTGATTTCCAACATGCCCGGATCGGTGGCCGGCCGGCGACGGAAGTTATCACCGACGAGGCTTGGCTTCGCGACACCTTCATCCCTGCCGTGCAGCAGCGGGGCGCGGCGGTCATCAAGGCCCGTGGCGCTTCCTCGGCTGCGTCAGCTGCCAACGGGGCGGTTGACACCGTCAACTCCCTCATCACTCCGACTCCGACCGAGGACTGGCACAGCGTCGCGGTTTGTTCCGACGGCAGCTACGGGGCCGAAGCCGGGCTCATCAGTTCGTTCCCGATCCGGTCGAATGGCCAGGATTGGGAAATCGTGCAGGGGTTGCAACTCGACCCGTTCAGCCGCGAGCGCATCGATCGTTCGGTAGCCGAACTCAAAGAAGAAAGGGGCATGGTCGGCGATCTGATCAAGGGTTAAGGGTTTCAGAGAAGATCCGGGCGGCGACCCTACCGGCGCAGCCGTCCTCATCGAAGAAGAGCCTCGCCGGCGTGACCCAAGCGAGGGCAGGGCAGAAGTATCGTCCGGCCGCAGCTTGCGCACCCTGCGGGCGGGGGCCAGTTTTTGCTTGCAACTGCCGACCGGCCAATTACTTTCTTGCCCTCTCCTTCGAGACGCACCGTTAGCTCAATTGGCAGAGCAAGTGACTCTTAATCACTGGGTTGTAGGTTCGATTCCTACACGGTGCACGTTGATGCTGAGGCACTTACGTTAAATTTGGAAATCCCGAAGAATTTATCTCGGCCACTTCTCGGCCAGATTTTGGGGCTTTTGCGCGTGTACCGGATGGTAAGATCTCTCTGTTGCAGAGCACCGCTGACTTTTGGGAAGCCCAAATGGAACAGGC
>JAFAUY010000298.1 GCA_019243005.1 Verrucomicrobiota bacterium
CACGGAACATGCAGGTGATGCAGTCACGCGGCGGCCACAGCGGACAAAGCGGGCACCGTGGACCACGGCGACCGCGCCGGGATGAAGGTTAAGCCTGAAGCCTGGACTTCATGCGGGGCAGTTCAGGCCGGGTCGCGCAGAGATGGCGACGGAACGGGCCAGCGCAAGGTTGAAAAAAGGCGGTTTGTCGCGGTAATTGGTGAGCATGCCCGATTCGAAGAAAGGGATCGCCAGAATCGAGGTGCCGCGACAGACGACGGCTCCGGCGGCCTCCCCGGCCCCTTCTCTGCCGGTCCAGCCGGCGCCGGAACCGGAGCCGCTACCAAGCACAAGCCACCGGTTGATGGCGCAGGTGACCCCGTCCCGTCGCGACCCGTGGGTGACACCGCTGGCCGGATTGTTACTGGCATTTTCGGTCATTTCGCTTATCATCCAACTATTGATCGCGTTCAGCTGAGCCGTGGACAATGCGCTCAGGTCTGAACGCCACCTTTTTTGGCATATGGCTTCTTCATCCGTTCTGCATTTGACTGAATCGAACTTTTACCAGACCGTGCGCGAAACCCAGGTCCCGGTGCTGGTGGATTTCTGGGCAACTTGGTGCGGTCCGTGCCGCATGATCGCGCCAGTACTCGACGAGATCGCCACGGAACAGGGTGAAAAGGTGCGCGTGGTAAAGGTTGACGTCGATAACAACCGCAAATTGGCGGAAGACTTTCGAATTAAAAACATTCCTACGCTGCTGTTTTTCAAAGGCGGCGAACTGCGCGACCAAGTGGTCGGCCTCACCTCGAAAGCTGATCTGATTTCGCGTCTCGACTCGCTGAAATGATTTATTACGGATGACGTTTGATGAGAGCGCGGCTTTGAGATGCAACGCAGCGCCAGATAGTTAGTTAGGATAAAAGGTTATGAATATGCTCGCATTTGGGACGCCGGGGCCTTCGGAGTGGATGCTAATTTTGATCATCGTCCTGGTGTTGTTCGGCGCCAAACGGCTCCCGGAACTGGCCCGGAGCCTGGGCCAGAGTATGAACGAATTCCGCAAGGCGCGGGAAGAATTCGACCGGGAATTGCAACAGGCGGCCAATGACGTCAAAAGCCCGGCAACGCAGCCGCAGCCGCAGCAACTGCAGCAACCGCAGCGCACGTATGCGCCGGCGGCTCAGGGCCAGGCGCCCCAGGTGCAGCCGGTGCCGGGCACGCAGCCGGTGCAACCGCCCGAGCCGTCTCAGGGCACGACGGGTACGGCAGCCGCACCCCAGACGAGTGATCCGGGCAGGCCGCTTCCGGGTTAAGCCGGGTAGAAATTTAATGAGTTCGGTTTTCGGGCTTGGCGCTTTGCGCCAAGCCCTTTTTTTCTGCGATAGGCCGCTCCCGATGAAGCCTATTACCTCGCAGGAAGACCCTTGGTAAAGCCCGCCGCCGGCCCGCTGCTTATGCCCCGTGCAAAAAACGTTTCGGCAAAAGCGTTTGCCGAGGAATTGGAAGCCCGGCTGAGCGCGCTGACGGTCGCAGATCTACGCCAGCTGGTGCGCGACATGGCCCAGGAAGTGTCGCCATCCGGCCGGCGCGGATTTCTGGAGCGGCTGCGGCCGCGGAGGCCAAAACCTGTCGATGCAAAAGTCCTGGGCAAGCTCAACACCCTGCTGGATGACATCGCTGATTTGGAAGATCGGCTGGAAGGCGCAATGGCGGAGCAGGTGGATGAGGGGTGGCACGATTATGACGATGAGGGCACGGATGTCTACGGGGAGTTTGTACCCGAGTTGGAGGACCTGTTTGATCGCTGCCGGGCTGCATACGACTCAGGGCAACCCACCTTGGCGCGCAAGGCGTACACGGCTCTTTTCGGCCTGCTGGACCTGGGGGATGACTACGGCCGTAGCGTCACGTTGCCGGCGTCTGTAAATATCGAGGAAGAAATGGGGCGATACCTGCGTGCCGTGGTGGACACGGCTCCTGCCGGTAACCGGTCTGAACGACTGCTCAAGGCTTGGGGGGACTTGCTGGAGAGCGGGCTTGAGGAGGCAGATAAGGTGCCGCTGGAAGCCATTTTCGAAGTTACCCCTGCACCGCTCGAAGGAGCCGAAGCGTTCTTGGACCGGCTGACGGTGCAGCTCAGAGATCAGTCCGGGTACCCTTCCGACGCCTGGCTGCGGGGTGCCGTGCGCCTGCGGCACGGGGCGGAGGGACTGGCCGAACTGGCGCGCACCGATGGGACCAGGCGCCCCCATGCGTGGCTTGACTGGCTCTCCGCAATCGCAGAGGCAAACGATCCGGCCCGGTTGTTTGCGGCTGCGCAGGAAGCTTTCAATCGTCTCCCCAAAGGGTTGCGGTTGCGGGCGGAAGCCGCGGATCATTGGTTTCGGGCCGCTTCGGCGCTCAGCGACAAGCCGTCCGCCTTGCAGGCACGTTGGGAAGCTTTCCGGGCCGATGCGTCGGTCGGGCGCTTACTGGATTTGTGGGAGACGGCTGACGAACCGGCCCGGCAGGAGTGGATGCAGCGTGCGGCCGATGAAATGCGCAAAGAGCGGCCGGCGCCCGGTTCGAATTTCGCGGTCATGGATGACGAATCCGATTACGAGGGTGAAGATGAGAAGGACGTAGACGTAGATGGCGATGAAGAAGACTTCGACGAAGACGCCGAAGTCGAAGACGCCGACGATGACGAGCAGGAAGATGATGAAGACGACGGGCCGTTTGGGGAAGCGCGTGCCGACGAGGTCTTTCTCGCGCCTGACGACGATTTCTACAGCCAGGATAGACGGATCGTGGCGGCGTGCGCCCGCCTGTTGGCAGGCGATTTGACCGGGGTGCTGGAAACGGCAAAAAGGGAGCCGGTTCTTGGGTGGAGTTCGGACGAAACGACTCAGCCGCTCGTGCTCCCGGTGTTGTTTGCGTGGCTGGCAGGCTGGCCGGGGCGACCTCTTCCCGCCACCCTTGCAGGGATGTTCGAGGACGCGCTCCAGCGGTGTAACGAACAAGGGGGAGAAGGGGAAGAGACCCGGACGGAGGCACGATTCCGAGAGACGCTGGCGCGGGCCGTGCCGGCCTGGAACGTGGCGCCTGAAGAGCGGCGGGCGCTGCGGGCAGCGAGCATCAAACTGGCGACAAAGCGGGTGAACGCCATCGTGGAAGGTCTGCATCGCGGCGCGTATGATCGGGCGGCAAGGCTCGCAGTGGCAGCCGCTGAGGTCCTGCTCAGCTGCGAATCGATGGCCGCCGCCAACAAACTGCTTGACGGATTCAGCACGCGTCACAGCCGCAAACGCGCCTTCATCGCAGAACTCAAGCAACGCCGCCAGCAGATGGGGAACGGGTAACGTTACGCGTTACCCGCGAGTGATCGATCAGAAAGGCTTGCGTCCGAAATATAAAAACAAAATAATCGGACGTTATGAGTTCTCTTCCATCGATTCGGTGCGGTGCCGGCGGACGCGGCGGGTGGTGGCTCCTGCCCGGCTGGGTGGCCCTTATCTTTTTCGTCCGTGACCTGAGGGCGGAACGGCCGGTGACGTTCGCGCATTACAACCTCGAAAATTACCTGGTGATGGACCG
>JAFAUY010000224.1 GCA_019243005.1 Verrucomicrobiota bacterium
TATGTAAAATGCCAGGACCAGGTCAGCCAGGCGTACAGGGATACGGACCATTGGACGCGGATGTCTATCTTCAATACGGCTCGTATGGGTAAATTTTCCTCGGACCGTGCGATTCGAGAGTACTGCGAAAAGATCTGGGACGCTCACCCGGTCAAAGTCGAACTGCAGCCTTACCAGGAGGGCAAGGCCGCGTTGAAGATGGAGTCCGGCGCTGCGCGCGCCAGGCCAGCCGCGGCCGCCGCTCCGGTTGAGAGCCATTAGCATTTTTTCCTGGAAGGCGAAACCGGTTGCACGCCCCAAAGGCCATGGGTACATCTAAGCCGGTCTATTTTTCAGGATGGAGAAAGGCATGATCGCAAAACAGTTCTTCGGACGCACGGGACACGAGAGCACGCGAACGGTTTTCGGCGGGGCATCTCTGTCGAGAGTCACGCAGGACGAAGCGGACCGGACGCTCGAGGTGCTGTTACGCTACGGCGTCAATCACCTTGATGTGGCCGCCAGCTACGGTGACGCCGAGCTGCGGATCGCCCCGTGGCTGAAAAGGCACCCCGGGCGCTTTTTCCTCGCGACCAAGACGGGCAGCCGCACCTACGACGCGGCCAAGCGCGACATTCACAATTCCTTGAAACGAATGGGCGTGGAGCGGGTGGACCTCATCCAGCTCCATAACCTTGCCGATCCCATCGAGTGGGACATTGCGCTAAGTCCAAAAGGCGCGCTCGAGGCCTGCATCGAGGCCCGCGAACAGGGTCTGGTGCGGTTTATCGGCGTCACCGGGCACGGTGCCCAGATCGCCGCGACGCACCTGCGCAGCCTTGAACGCTTCAATTTCGATTCGGTGTTGCTCCCGTACAACTACATCACGATGCAAAACTCCTACTACGCCGCCGCCTTTGAACGGGTTGCAGCGGTGTGCAACGAGCGAAACGCGGCCATGCTGACGATCAAGTCGATCGCACGGCGCCCGTGGTGGGGGCGCGAGCACGCGCATGCAACGTGGTATGAACCGTTCGAGGACCAGCGCGATATCGATGCGGCCGTCCATTGGGTCCTCGCGCGGCCCGGGATTTTTCTGGCCACGCCCGGCGACATTCACCTCCTCCCGAAAGTCCTCGACGCGGCGAGCCGCTTGGTTTCCGCGCCGGACGAAGCGGCGATGCGCGAACAGAGCGAACGGCTGGAGACGCTTCCGCTCTTCGTCTAAGCCGGTCGCCGGACCGCCCCTTCGATGGCGGAAACGCAAAGCGGTCCCCCTGAATCCTGCCCGGAAACCTCCTTAGCTGCGACCCGGAAGAGCCCCTATTGCCTCACCCCACACTTTTCCCGTAAGGTCACCGCGCATAACTTCTCTCGTTTAACCTGCCCGCCGGTCGGGTGACCGGCGGGTCTCTTTTTGCGCCGGGTAAAAGAGATGCCGTGGCCGCCGTGTGACCTTAATCGGTGTCAATCTGAATAATCGGTAGGATCTGTGGCTGGATCTCTTTTCTGCGTCGTCTGCGTGTTCTGCGGATATTTTTACCTGAGCTGGAGCTTCAGGTAGGCGGCCGCCGGTTTTTTACGGGTATCGCCGAGATCGTATAACACCCGTTGCTGGCGCGCTGCCGCCCAGTTCAGAACCTTCATCGGGTCATTGACCACGCCAGTCAGGTACGACGAGAAGGCTTCCTGCTGGATGGCCAGCAATTCCGCGTACGCAGGCGAATGATAAAAATCCCGGTTGAATGGAAGCATGTACTTCATCGCCCGGTTCCACGGGTTGATGCCGTCAAAGTTCGGGTCCTCCAGGGTCGCTTTCACCGCCGGGTTGCCCCCCTTTCTGGCAAACTCCCGCTGCGTCTCGGGCAGGTACCACCATTCCAGGAAATCGAGGATGACCTGCTTTTGTTCCCGAGTGGCAAAATTATTGATGACCCATGCCTGGCCCCCGATGCAATACAAGCGTCGGATCGAGCCATCGGCCTGCTTCGCACCGGGAGGAGGCACCACCATTACCTTGTCACGGTTTTGCCCGGTGATCATGGCCGGACCGGCGCCGGCCCACATTTGGGAGGTCGCGACTCTGCCCTCGATGAAGGCTTTGATATTTTCGGCCACGCCGTACGTGACGGCGCCGGGAGGTTCGACCTCCAAAAACGATTTCTGGATCTCCAGACCTTTGGCATTCACCTCAGTGTTCAGGTAACCCTCCACGTCATGGGTCTTCGGATTCCAGAATTCACCGCCCATCGACCACTGGATCGGGTACAGGCTCATGCTCTCGGAATCGTACTCTTTCGAGTGCTGGAGGCAGGTGCCGTACAGACCCTCGCCCGGGCGGGTAAAAAACTTCGAAATCGCTTTGTATTCGTCGAAGTCGACCTTTTCCCAGTCCTCGAACGTCTGCGGCAGGTCACGGCCGGTCAATCGCCGGTAAGCGTCGCGTTCCGACGGGTTCCGGAACAGGTCCTTGCGGACGAAAAGCACCAGAACGTCGACCTCCTGCGGTAAGGCGACTTTCTGGCCCGAGTTATCCGGGTACTCCATGTAGGCGCTCTCGATGACGGGATCGTACCACGGGGGGGTTAGGTCCGGGTTGCGTCTGATAAGGTCGTCCAACTTCACGATCCACCCGCGCTCGGTTAACGCCCCGAGCCATTGGGTGTCGCAGACGATCAGCGCGTAATCGTCTGATTTGGTGCCGAGCGACGAGGCGGCTTTTTGGAAAAGGGTGCCGAGCGGGGCATCGTCGTAGGTGAAACTGGCGTCGTATCCGTACTTTTCTTTCGCGTACCGGGCGAACTCCGGAACCATTTCGAGGGGCAACTTGCTCGGCAGCCATCCGGCGACGCCCAGGAGGGCGAGCTTGATGGTTTTGCCTCCAAGATCCAAACGTTGTCCGTCTGCACGGACGAACACGGGAAGCGCGCAAAGGCTGAACAGCAGGACGGGTAAAGTACACCGCATGATGACGGTCTCGTGGATTGCAGCCACAAATCTCGACCGAGCGTATGCTGCGCGACTTCGCCTTGATGAATGCAGACTAACCGGCGTCACACCACGGCCACAGCGGAGAACAATCACACGGCGCCACCGCGGAACACGGCGACCACGGCGAGAAGAGGAACTCCGGACTTGACATCGGCAACTCCCCCCCACCATCGCATCCGTTACCCGTTACCTCGCCTGCGCTTTCTTCTGTTCCGCCCGGACGAATTCGACGGAACGGGCGGCTTCCTCATCGAGTTTGTCGTGCCCGGGCAGGTAACGATAAACCGCGATGTCGCGGCCGACCTCGCCGCCGGGGACAAGGAAAGGTTCCATGACGAGCGCGCCTTGATAGTTGATGTCGCGCAACGCGTCAAAGATCTCCGCCCACGGCATGCGGCCGCGTCCGGGAGGACGCCGGTTCGGTTCGCCGAGATGGAAGTGGCCCAGCCAGGAGCCCGCCTCACGGATCGCACCTCCGATGCTGTCTTCCTCAATATTCAGGTGGAAGGTATCCAGGTGAACCTTGCAATTAGGGCTCCCCACCCGCTCGACGAACGCAATCCCTTCGGCAGCCGTGTTCATTAAAAAGTGCTCAAAGCGGTTCACGACTTCGATACAAAAGAAAACGCCGCAGTCTTCGGCGGCTTTGATCGCTTCGCGCACACCCTCGACGGCCCGGTCGGTGAGAACCTGTTTGTCTTCGCCGGGCAACGGCCGGCGTGGCCAGGAACTGTAGTTGATGCCGGCCATTATGGTGCCGCCCATCTGTTTCATCGCCATGCATACCTGCCGGAGAAAATCAATGGCGTTCTTGCGGACTGCGGCATCTTCCGAGAGCATGTCCATGTCGGCAGTCATGCCGATACTGTAAGTGAGCCCGAGGCCTGCATCTGCGGCCGCGCCTTTGAGCGTGTCACGCTCGGCGGCACTCATCCGAGCGATCTTCTGGGCGCGAACCTCGAGAATATCAAAACCGCATTTTTGGGCTTTCTCGACAAACGGCAGAGGCTCCACTTCCCAGTACTGGGTCCAATATCCAAAGTGTATTCCGACGGGGTTCATAGTTTATCGCTGATGGGTGCAGGTGATTCGCGCAGCCGGTGTTCGATCGCGGGTTGGTCCTCGGATTAGCCCGGCCCCTTCTTTGCTCTATTCATCTTTGTAATATTTGCCGGGTCGCGTGCCGTTTTGCGATCCCAATTCGCGGGCTGGCTCGCCACGACGTTGAGTCCCCCGGCTTGGGCGGCGTCGGTGCTTCATCCGCAGGAAGTACGGGTTGGCCAGGCTTTTAGTCAGTGCCCCGACCTTGTGCTGCTTGGTGGTGCTTTGCGCGGAGACGCTGCCCGCCGGGATTAAGGTCAGGAGCAGACCTGCAAACAAAACTAACTTATTCATGTCAGGCAAGCCCCGGGGTTACCAGAGGGTCACTTCGAGGTTCGCTTCAACCAGAGATGCGCCATCCACCGGTCACGCACCAGCGCGATGGCGATGGCCAGGATCATCGTGGCGCCCCAGATGGCTTCGGTCAGGTGCGGGCTGAAGCCCAGCAGGTTGAACCCCGTGGAGATGATCTGCAGCAGGATCAACGACAGAAAGAGCCCCAGCACTTTGCCGAAGCCGCCGTTCGGATCAACCCCGCCCAGCACCGCCGCCAGGATGGTGATGAGCAGGTAGGATTCCGCGTAGCCGGCCCGCGCCGAATTAAACCGCGCCATCATGACCACCGCCGCCACCCAGCACAGCAGGCTCGAGACGACGTACACGCCCACCAGCATCCAGTCGGTGGCCACCCCCGAGTACCGGGTAGCCTTTTCGTTCGAACCGATCATGCGTACCGCCACCCCGAAGGGCGCGTGGCTCATGAGCACCGCCACGGCGGCGGCGCAGAGGACAAACAGGAGCATCGGGACCGGTACCCCCGCTAACGTGCCGTTGCCCAGGAACAAGATCGCCGGGGGAAACCCGCCGATGACCCCGCCGTTGGTGGCATAGACCGCGATCCCTTTAACCGCCGTCATGGTGCCGAGCGTGACCAGGATCGGGTGCACGCCCAGAAACGCCACGATCATGCCCGTGATCAGCCCGATCACCAATGAAGTCGCCAGCCCCGCCGCCAGCGCCAGCGCGATCACCCCGGCCGCCGCCTGCGGCGGGCTGGCCGGTCCGATCATTTTGGTGAGGATCGCCGCCATGACCAGCGCCGACAAGTTGGCCGTGGCAATGATCGCCAGGTTCAACCCGCCGCTCATTAACGGGATCATCATGGCCAGGGCTAGGATGCCCAGCTCCGGCATCTGAAAGGCCATGGCGCGCAGCGTCTCGCCCGAAAGGAACCGCGCCGGGGCCAGCGCGCCGAAGAAGATCACGGCCAGAACGATCAGGGCAGCCAGCATCGTGACGGTCGGATCCCGCCCCAGCCAAGCCATGAAGGAAGGCCGGGGAGCGGGGGCGGCGGGGGCGGTAGCGGCTTTAGTGGGCATGGCGAACGCTCTGCTTTTGTTGGCGTTTGGCGGCGTAAGCCGTGGCGCTCACGCTGATGAGGATAATGAGGCCGGTGACGAACCCGAATGAATACGACGACACGCCCAGCAGAGTCAGGCCATTCTGCAGGAGCGCTAACAGCACGATGCCCAGGACCGTCCCGCTCACGGTGCCGATGCCGCCCAGGAGGCTCGCGCCGCCTAACACCACCGCCGCCAGCACGTCCAGTTCGCGCCCGATCAGGGCGTTGGGCACCACCTCTTCGACCCGGTGTGCCTGAACCAGGCCGGCCACCCCGGCCATCAAACCGGAGTAGCCGTACACAAAACAATGCAGGCCCAGGAGGTTACAGCCCATGCGCTTGGCAGCTTCCGGGTTACCCCCCAGTCCGTAGATCTGCCGGCCGATCGACAGCCGGCTCAGTAAGAAGAGGGTGATGAGGAGAACGATCGCGGCCACCACCACCGGAAAGGGAATGCCCAACGGCGCCAGGTCCGTCGTGAACCAGTCAGGTAGATTGTAGATGGATTTGCCGTCCGTCAGGAACATGAGCATCGCGAAGTAAAACGTCATCGTGGAAATGGTGACGATGACCGCCAACGCCCGGAGATAGTAAATCAGCAGGGCGTTCACGATCCCAAGCAGGGCGCCAAACCCGGCGGCTAACCCGAAAGCCACAAACCAGTTTCCGCCCATGCGCACGAGGAGGGTGGCCGTCAGATACTGGCTGACTGCGGCGATGGCCGCAAACGAGATGTCGATCCCGCCGGAGATGAGCACCACCAAAAGCCCTGCCGCCATGATCGCCATCA
>JAFAUY010000297.1 GCA_019243005.1 Verrucomicrobiota bacterium
GGTGAAGTCGTTCTAAATGATGATCTCCGAACCCGGCTCTGTGAGGCAGCGGGCGGCACTACCCGGGTTGCCATCGACGTCGATGCCGGAGCCGCGCGTGAACTCATCTTCGACCGCCTGACAACAGCCCTGGAGAGAATGCCACAAATGCCGCATATCGCGCGCTAAGCGCGATATGCGGCATTCTTTCGCTTGTGGCATCGGTGGCATTTCCTACGGCCCGCCGCGAAGCGTGAGGTATACTTGGTCACGTTCGATTCGGAAACCCTCGAGTCGATCAAGCACCAGGTCGCCCGACGGCAGCCGGGCTCGAATTCCCCGTTTGATGCCGTTACCGATCGTCTCGCGGTAACTCCGACCGGTGAACAGCCACGCCAGGCGCCGTCCGTTGCCTTCAAGGTCGAGGCTTTTGATCGTCAGTTCCCGGTTTTCCACGCCGAACCGGGCGGCAATCCGGCCATCAAAGAATCTTCGGCTGATGCCGGGCAGGAACGGCACGTCGCGCATGAACGTCAGCGGCACGCTGAGTTCGCCGACCAGCCAGTCCTGTTCGATCCTCAAGCGGAGATGTTTGACCAGATCTGCATTGACGCCGCCGGCCCAGAGCCACGCATTCAGATCGGCGGTGGAGAAGGCGTACTCTTTGCTCCCTTTTTCCTGCAGCCCCTGGCGCACCAGCGCCATTTTGGATTCAAAACTGCTCACCTCGGCGGGCGTAGGCGGCGGCCCCAGATCACGCGGGGCGCTGGACGTCATCTGGTAGGCGCCTTCGTAGGTCGACACGGCCCCCCACAACAGGGCGCCGATGACGAGAACCAGTGCGGCGATCAGCACCACGCACCCGCCGGCACAAGCGCCGTTTTCCGTCGTGATCTGCCGGGGTCGCTTCATGCGGTTTGATACTGCCGGTCGACGTACGCGGCGACCGCTTCCTGCCATGGCCGGGGTTGCAGGCCGGCCAACGCCTGGAATTTCGTCGTGGCCATCACCGTGTGGACCGGCCGCGACGCCTTGAACGGTTTCATCCCGGCCAGCGTGAGCGGTGCCACTTCCGTTGTCCTGAGCCGGTTTCCGAGCCGCCGGGCCGCGGCCAGGGCGACCTCAGCCCACTCTTTCCAGCTGCAGCTTCCATGGTTGCACAGGTGCAGAATCCCGCTTACCGGTCGCTCCAGCAGGACCGGGTGCAACCATTGGGCGATGTCCAGGGTGTACGACGGTGCGGACCATTTATCGGCCACCGCGGCCACCGCCGGTTCGCTCTGCGCCCGCGCGATGATCTGGTCGATAAAACTCGGACGGTCCGGGCCAAAGACCCAGGAGACGCGCACCACCAGATGATCCGGACTGGCCGCCAGAACCGCGAGTTCACCTTGCCATTTGCTCTGGCCGTACCGGTTGATCGGGTTTGGCGCAACCTCTTCCGCGAGGGGGCCAGGGGTTTTGCCGTCAAACACGTAATCGGTGCTCACGTGAATCAAACGGGCGTGGCGGCGCGCGCAGAACTCCGCGAGTTCGCCCGCGGCCTCGCCGTTCAACCGTTGTGCCAACTCCGGATTTTGCTCGCACCAGTCGACGTTGGTCGCGGCGGCGCAGTTAAGCATGGCGTCAAATCCGGGCAGGACAATCTGCGGAGCGACCGGGGCGGACAGATCGAGATCCTCGCGCCCCAAGGCAATCACGTCGTACCTGGAGGCGAACTCCCGCGCCAGAGCGGCGCCGAGCCGGCCACGTTTGCCAACGATTACGATCCGTTTGGCCATGACGCGCCGGGCGGCGTGGTTCGAAGGGCTGCGTACCACCAGGGACGGCTCTGCTGGTACCAGTGGATGGTTTTGGCGAGCGATGACTCCAGCCGATGCAATGGCTTCCAGCCGAGCTGTTCCCGGATTTTGCGCGTTGCCATTCCATAACGGCGGTCATGCGCCGGCCGATCCGGAACGTGCTGAAGGAGCTTTTCCGAAGCACCTAATTCCGTCAGGATCGTGCGGACCAGATCCAGGTTGGCCCATTCCTCGCCCGAAGCCACGTTGTAAATCTCGCCGGCCTTTCCGTTCATCAACGCGGTAAAGATTGCACTGCAATTATCCTCCACGTGGAGCCAGTCGCGCTGCTGGCGTCCGTCGCCGTAGATCGGGATGCTTTGCCGTTCCAGCGCCCGTACGATGGCCAGAGGAATCAGTTTTTCCGGATGCTGGTACGGGCCGTAGTTGTTCGAACTCCTGGTGATAACGATGTCCTGCCCGAATGTTTTGAAGTAAGCGAGCGCGATCAGGTCGGCCGCCGCCTTGCTGGCGGAGTAGGGCGAACTCGGGTTCAACCGGCTTTCCTCGGTAAACTCCTCCTGGTCACCAGCCGGCCCGTAGACTTCATCGGTCGAAACTTGCACGAAGCGTTTTACCCCGTGCCGTCGTGCGGCTTCCAGCAACACGCCCACCCCGACCACGTTGCTGTGTACAAAATGTTGCGGTGAAGCGATGCTGCGGTCGACGTGACTTTCCGCTGCAAAGTTGACGACCGCGTAATAGCTGTGGGCGCCCAGGAGTTGGTCCATCGCGTCGCGATCGGCAACATCGGCGTGCATGAACTCGTAGCGATCCCCGAAGCGCTGCGGGAGATCTGCCGTGGTGGCCAGCGACCCTGCATACGTGAGCGCGTCAACGTTGGTAATGAATTCTGGATCGTAGTGGTCCAGCACGTAACGTATGAAGTTGCTCCCGATAAAACCGCACCCACCGGTGACGAGCAGACGCATGCCTCGCCTACTATCACGTTATGGCCGGGTTGCAATAATCGCCGCAACACAGGCACTGAAGTACCTGCCTAAAATCGGCTGTCCCTCCGGGACAAAAGATCGCCACCCCGCACCCATTAACCGTTACACGCTACTCGTTACGCGTTACCCGTTACCGTTACCGCATCACCATCCGTTCGACCATCTTCGCCTCGATGCCGGCGCGGGTGCGTTCAAACGCCTCCGGGGACGAATCGGGCGGCACCGTGATCAGCGGGAGCAATGTCACCGTAACCTGCGAAAACGGTTTAGGGATGGCGAAACCGTCCCAGGACTTCAATCGCCAATAACTGCTGTATTCGATCAGGAACGGCATCAGCGGGACCCCGGCCCGTTGTGCAAGCAGAAGCGCTCCGGGCTGCAGCTGGTACCGCGGGCCTCTCGGGCCGTCCGGCGTAATGCAGATATCGTATTGTTCCTCGATCCGGCGCGTAAGATGGAGTAACGCGGCCGCGCCGCGGCGCGAACTGGAGCCTCGAACCGCGTCCATGCGAAAGTTTCTGACGAACTCCGCCAGGTAAGCGCCATCCCGGCTCGGGCTGGTGAGGACCACCAATCCCTTGCGTTTCGGGTAACGGCGTACAAACAAGGCCGGCATGGCCAGGATCCGGTTGTGCCAGATCAGCATGATCACCGGCGTCGGATAAAACCCGGCGAGGAACCCGGCCTCGTCGAGCAGGCGGTAACGAAGGGTGCTGCAAAGGGTCTTCAGCAGCAGCGAGGCCAGCCAGACGCCGCACCTGGCCAAAGTGGATAGTTGGTGGATGGTTGACGCCGGCACGCCTGCATATCGGCGCCGGCAGCTTCGCCGTCAACCGCTCCGCGGCGGCGTGTAATCGTGTACTCAGATTGCGACCTGATCGGCGCGGGTGTCTTCGCGCTCCAAGCGCAGCACCGCATCGGTCATCCAACAGCCCTGGCATTCGCCCGCCTGCTGCTTTGACAGCAGAAAAAGATAATAAACCTGCTGCCCGCTTCCCGAGAGAATCTGCACCAGCACTTTTGCATCGTCGCCTTCTACCTGGGAAGCCTCCACCGTCGCGGAGATCGAGTTGAGTAGCGGCGAGTAAGCCGGGCTGCGTACGATCTCGATGAAATGAGTCAGCGGGCCGGTGATTAGCCGGTTCGAAGGTGACGCGAACCTGAAAGACCGCCGTATCCCTGCGTCAGGATTCGGAATATCGTTGCGGCGCAAGGCGTCGATCTGGACCTGGACCACCTCTTGAGGCGTCAGCGCCGGGCTCGGTTGAAGCTCCTGAGCCGAAGACGAACCCACCCAGGCTGCCAAGGCAAGCGCAAACCAAATGCAACGCTGCCGCGAAACGTTCACCGAAGCTAGTTCGCAGCCCGAAGCGCGTCAGATGCACCGCCGGCGCGGGAAAGGTAGCGGGCGGTGACAGAAATGTAACAAACTTCGGTTTGCCGCAAAATGCATCTTCGACAATCGAAATGAGGTCCTGGTCCCGTTATGAAAAAGCTCGCGTTACGAATCATGCTATCCTTCCTGCCGGTCCCGCTCACGGTGACCTCGGTCCATGCGGCCACCCAGCTCCAGGGTGCCGGGGCAACCTTTCCCGCGCCGCTTTATGAACGCTGGATTGCCGAATTTACCAAGGCCCACCCGGGGGTTCAGATCAACTATCAAGGCATCGGCAGCGGTGCCGGCATCAAACAATTCACCCAGGGTTTGGTAACCTTCGGGGCCAGCGACGCCGCCATGACCGACGAAGAGATCGCGAAGGTCAAACCGGGCGTAGTGCTGATCCCGGCCGCCGCCGGCAGCGTCGTGCTGGCCTATAACCTGCCCGAGGTTGATGATCTGAAACTGTCCCGGGACGCTTACGCCGGCATTTTCCTGGGCAAGGTGACCAAGTGGAACGATCCGGCGATCGCCAAGGCAAACCCCGGCGTCAAGTTGCCCGATCTCGACATCGCGGCCTGCGAACGATCCGACGGCAGCGGCACGACGTTTGTGTTTACCCAGCACCTCAGCGCGGTCAGCCCGGAGTTCCAGGATAAAGTGGGCAAGGGAACCACGGTCACCTGGCCGGTGGGCGTCGCCGGCAAAGGTAACGACGGCGTCACCGCCCTGATCAAGCAGTCCCCCGGCGCCATCGGCTACGTCGAGTACGGGTATGCGGTCAACAACAAGCTGAAGTTTGCCGCACTCGAGAACAAGACCGGCAACTACGTCAAAGCCACGCCTGAATCCGGCGCCGCCACCCTGTCGGAAGCGCAATTCCCGCCCAACCTGCTGCGCGCCTGGGTGCCGGATCCCGCCGGCAAGGACGCCTATCCGATCGCGACCTTTACCTGGCTCCTGCTGTACAAGAGTTATGCTGACCAGACGAAGTGGAATACCCTTAAGGCGTTCGTCAACTTCGGCCTGACCAATGGGCAAAAGTTCTCAAACGAACTTGGCTACATCCCGCTGCCGAAACCGGTGGCGGACAAAGGCCTGGAAGCGCTGAATGAAATAAAATAGTCGTTTTTTTCTTGAAAACCGGTCGAACCGATATGGCTGAAAACCAAACTTCCTCTCCTTCCACCGGCCCGTTTCGGAAGCGCGGCTTGCGGTTCGACCCATTTCTGGTGATTTGCTGGGCGGCTTCGGCGGCCACCGTGGCAACCCTGATTTGGATCGTCGCGGGCATCCTGGTTCAAGCTTGGCCGGCAATTCAAAAAGCCG
>JAFAUY010000385.1 GCA_019243005.1 Verrucomicrobiota bacterium
AACGTCTTCGGGACAGACGAGTTGACGTTATAGTGGGACATGTGGTCGCCGACGCCGTAAGTGGTCCATCCGAGCGCCAGTTCGCTCAGGTCGCCGGTGCCGAGCACCATCGCGTTGTGAAAATTAGCTAACCGGAAGAGATGGGATGTGCGTTCACCGGCCTGGACATTTTCAAAAGTTACATCATAAACGCGCTCGCCCTTACTGAAGGGATGCCCGATGTCACGGAGCATCTGCAGGCAGCTTGGCCGGATATCGATCTCGCCGGCGGTTACCCCCAAGGCCCGCATGAGGCCGTGCGCATTTTTCAAGGTGATGCTGCTGGTGGCGAATCCAGGCATGGTGTAGGCCAGGATGCGATCCCGCCGCCATCCAAGCCGGTCAGTGGTTTTCGCGGCGACGATCAGCGCCTGGGTTGAATCGAGGCCACCCGATATACCGATCACAACTCTTTCGAGGCCGGTATTTTTCAATCGCTTCAGCAGGCCGTGGACCTGTATATTGTAAGCTTCAAAACAGCGATCATGGCGCACGGACGGATCGCTCGGAACGTAGGGAAACCTCTCAACGTTTCGGATGAGCGGGATATTTCCTTCGGGCACCTGGAACTCAAAGGCTACCCGGCGAATGGCGCGGACCCGGTCGCGATGGTCCGCCACGGCGTCGTTGAAGCTGGTCTGGCGCATCCGGTCCTGGGCGAGTCGCTCGAGGTCAAGGTCGGCGACGACAAGTTGTTCATCCGTGGAAAAGCGCTCCGCCTCGGCCAGCAACTCATTATTTTCGTAAATGATGGCGTGCCCATCCCAGGCCAGATCGGTGGTGGACTCTCCCGGGCCGGCCGCGGAGTAGAGGTAAGCGGCAATGCATTTGCCCGATTGCGAGGCGCAGAGGTCGCGCCGGTAGTCGGCTTTGCCGATCGTGATGTTGCTTGCGGAAAGGTTGGTCAGCACCGTGGCTCCCGCCAGCGCGGCGTAGGTGCTGGGCGGGATCGGCGTCCAGACGTCCTCACAGATTTCCACGTGGATCGAGAAATCGTCGTAATTGGAGGCATCGAAGATCAAGTCGTTGCCGAAGGGCACCGTTTTGCCGAGGAAGAGCACCTCACGATGGACGGCGTTTCGTCCGGTGTTGAACTGCCGCTTCTCGTAAAACTCACGGTAGTTCGGTAGATAGCTCTTCGGCACGATTCCCAGCAACTGCCCGCGGTAGATGATCAGCGCGCAATTGAAGAGCTTGCCTTCAAACCGCAACGGCGCACCGATCAGCAGTACGGGGGAGAGAACCGCACTCTCCCTGATGAGCCCCGCGATCGCCGTCTCCGTGACGTCAAGCAAAACGTCCTGATGAAACAGATCCTCGTTGGAATAGGCTGAGATCCCCAGTTCGGGAAACAGCGCCACCGCGGCGTGCATTTTCGATGCGCGACGCGCTAACCCCAACGTGCGTTCGACGTTGAAATTCGGATCGGCAACGCGCACGTGCGGGATGCAGACCGCAGCGCGGACAAAACCGTGCGCATAAACCGAATGAAACGGGCGTTGCATGACGCCAAACATAGCGAGCGAGGCGCAGATGCACAGACAGAACTTTGCGGCCTCGCCATCCCGGGATTGAAATGGGCCATCCCGTTTGCGGTACGCCGGCCATGCGACGAAGACCGTTCGGCGCAGGGCAGCCCCTGCGTCAACACGCCTCGAGGCGCCTGGGCAAAGCCATAACCTGTTCTGCTCAAGAGATTTGAAAAACGACCTCGGGTTGTTCCCGCCCGGATAAACCCGGCACCCATCATGATTGGCACCCACGATGCTCCAAAGCCCGGCGGAGGTGAATCGAATCCTCGGCCGCAAATGCTGAGGAGAAAAACCGGACCCATGAAAACCCCCTTCGCGCCCCTCACCACTGCCGTGGTCTTGGCGATAATCGTGAGCATGGCCGACCACCTGAAAGATCGTGCTACCGCCGGCTCGACGTTGCCCGCGGCCATGCACGTGGTGGCCCGGCAATGGAACGAGTTAAGTTCCCTGCCGCTACGAGTGACCGTTGACGCGCTGCACGGTGCGTTGAGCCGTTTCGCGCAGGACGTTACCTCGCTCAAGCAAACAACTGACGGCGACCCTCACGTAATGGAGAAATGGCCGTGCCCATAGATAGGCCTTGACGTTACCAGCCTTTTTCAAGGCAGCCTGAGTCCCTTTGCAGCGTTTGGAGGGGTTTGACTCGTGCCTTTACCAGGTAACGCATACGCATTCAGGGCGAAAAGGCGCCGGAATCCAACGGACGCCAGGTATTACGTATGCGGCTGCTTACCGCATTCAAGCGGATATCTAAATCGGATTGGGATTGGGGCCCGGGCTGGGCGTGGGAACTGGAGACGGGGTGGGGCCCGGGGGCACGGGCCTGGGCGGAACCGGCTCATCGGAGCCGGGTAGCGGGGAAGGTGAACCCGGTGCCGCCGCGACCGCGGCAA
>JAFAUY010000432.1 GCA_019243005.1 Verrucomicrobiota bacterium
GGAATCCGAATCGCCAACAGTTCGGGGCCTTTCCCTTTCTATTCGGGACCGCCGTGAGTTCTATCCTCGCATTGGTGATCGCGCTGCCGTTGGGGGTTGCGATCGCCGTGTTCCTCAGCGAAAATTTTTTACCGCCGGCCGTACGCCAATCGATCCGGTTCGTGGTGGAGATGCTCGCCGCGATCCCAAGCGTCGTTTATGGTCTCTGGGGCATCGCGGTGGTCGTTCCGCTCGTGCACCATTGGGGCGGATTGCTGGCCGCCAGGCTCGGCTTTATTCCTGCCTTCAAAGGGCCCGCTTACGGAAACAGCATGCTCACGGCCAGCCTGGTCCTGTCGTTAATGGTCCTGCCCACCATCACCGCGATCTCCCGAACCGCCTTGGTAGCCGTACCCAGGACTTTACGCGAAGGATCCTATGCCATCGGCGCCACCCGCTGGGAAACGATTTTCCAGATCCTGCTGCCGACGGCCGCCCCTGGCATCGTGGCGGCAACCATTCTTGGTTTTGGCCGCGCGATGGGTGAGACGATGGCGGTAGCGATGCTCATCGGCAACAGTCCGCGCTTGAGCTGGTCACTCCTGTCGCCGGCGGGCACCTTGGCCAGCCTGCTCGCCAACCAGTTCCCGGAAGCGTCCGGCATGCAGGTAAGCGCGCTCATGTACGCCGCGTTCTCGCTCGTGCTGCTGACCCTTCTGGTAAACATGGTGGGCGAGTTCGTACTGCGCCGCACCCAACGGGCCACGGCCGGCCTGCGCTGAACGTTATCGCTTCTCGATTCATACCGTTATTTGCCTATGGACTCCGCTGCCGGCTCGAGCCTCGCTGCCGCTCCCACCCTCAAGGTTTACAAGCCGCGTGACAAAACCCGGCTCGGCATGGACCGGTTCTGGACCAGCCTGTGCGTAGGGGTCTCGTTTCTGACCTTAATCCCCCTGTTTTCGATCGTGTACCTGGTCCTGCGAAACGGCCTGGAACTCCTGCGACCCAACGTCTTTACGGACCTGCCTCCGGCGCCCGGGGTCGAAGGAGGCGGCTTTGGGAACGCGATCGAAGGCACGATCGTGATGGTCATCATCGCGCTCGTGCTCGCCGCGCCACTGGGGACCTGTTCCGCCATTTACATTTGCGAATACGACCGTCGCTCCCGCTTGGCAGGCATGGTCCGGTTCATCGCCAAATTGTTGACGGGCATCCCATCGATCATCTGCGGCGTTTTTGCGTATGCCGTGGTGGTCATCACCACCGGCGGGTTTTCGGCCCTGGCCGGCGGGGTTGCGCTGGCGGTACTCGTCCTGCCCACCGTTCTCCTCACCGCAGAACAGGCCTTGCTGGGTGTGCCGAACGCTCTCCGGGAGGCGGCCTACGGACTCGGTTCCACGCGGTTTCAAACCATTTTCCGAATTGTTCTGCCCGAAGCATTGCCGGCCATTATGACGGGCATCATGCTGGCGGTGGCCCGCGCCGCCGGCGAAACCGCGCCGATCCTCTTCACGGCGCTTTTCAGCGAATACTGGCTTCAGAGCATCATGCAGCCGGCCGCGTCGCTGTCCGTGCTGATCTACAACTTCTCAGGCCTGCCCTACCCGCACCAAATCAAACTGGCCTGGACGGCATCTCTGGTGCTGGTCGCCCTGGTCACGCTGGCGAACGTCACGGCCCAGGTGGTATTCAGCAAGCGTGTTCCCGGCAGAAAACGGTTTAAAATGGGATGGTTTCTGAACATCCGTCGCCCGGGAAATTGATGGCGTTTGGTTGCAGAGCAATCGTTGCCCCGGAGGGGCAGTCGATTTTACACCCATGCTCAAGATGGTTGCGTCTCAGCGCGGCGCATCCTTTCCGGTCGTGTCGGCCGTCAAAGCGGGATTCCCGCCCCCGGTTTTTTCGGCGGCGCTTTCGTTTCGGCAGCCCTGTTTTCTCGAAAGCGCGTGGGCGACTCGCCGGTCAGATCACGGAACACCCGGTTGAAATGCGTCAGGGATTGGAAACCAACCGCATAAGCGATCTCACTGACGCGCAGGTGAGGATTCGATAGCAGTACTTTGGCCTTCTCGATGCGCACGCGGCCCAGGTAATCGGTGAAGGTCATTCCGGTCGCTTTCTTGAACAGCTTACAGAAATAAAAGGTGCTGACGTGCATCGCGTTCGCGACCTCGCCCAACGTGACCGGGTCAGCCTGATGACCGGCGATGTAGGCCTTGGCCCGGCGGACCAGCGGCGGTTCGGCCTCGGCCTCGCGCAACGCGATTTGGTTGGCCGCCAGGGACAGGTGCTTGCCGAAGATGCCCAAAAGGCGGATCACCCCCGCGTATTGGCCGGGCGCGAGCACCTTCGAATGGAAGTAAGCCTCTTTGAGCCGTTTCAGGTCGATCTGTGAACCCCAGGCGATGATCTGGCGGGTAATCCGTTCAAACTGCGCCTCGGAAGGCGCGTCCAGCGCAACCTGGCCCGTCACCAGGAAACCGATGGCCCTGTCCCCGAGCCGGATGGGCACGGCCGTGTCGCACAGACCCGCAAAGCACGTGACCGTGGCGGGTGCCTCCTTCGCGCCTTCCACGGCACGATGTTGAACTTCCAAACAGGCCGCGCAGGTACGGTTGGCCTGGGCCAGCAGCGCGCAAAAGGGGTTTTCGCGGGCTTGGTGACGGTGAGCCGGCTGCCAGGCCTCGAGCGGGCGCAACGTCAACGGCAACTCAGTGGCGTCTTCGAATGCCTTCTGGTAATCGGTAAAGACTTCCGCGCGTCCAAGTCGCTGGATGAGGTCGGCATCTGCATTCATAAAGGGCTGTCGAAGGGGTTTTCCGGGTTAGAAAGCGAAAGTCAGCAGCGTATCGCGCGCCTGCCCCAGGCCGTCGAGCTTGTCTAACACCGCCGCCGCGCCCAACTGGAGGCACTTGGCCCGTAACGCCTCGTAAGGGTTACCGGTCAGAACGACGACGCGCGTGGCCCAGCCGCGCCGGCGGATGTGCTTGAGCACCGCAACCCCGCTGCCGTCGGGCAACGAAATATCCAGGGTCAGCGCTTCGGGTGCGGTGGCCTCCAGGCCCAGAAGGGCCTCGCGCACCGAGCCGGCCTGGCCGACGAGCTCCAAGCCTTGGGTGGCGCCCAGCAGCTCGGCGAGCTCCTGGCGGGTTTGAGCTAAATCCTCAACGATGAACACTTTCATACGATCTGCTTTCCTTCGGGAAGATAAATCCGGGGGTTGGAACCACCTTAGAAGCGGTTGCGGGCCGGAAAAATGGCCGTGTGGCTGAAAGTTTTGTAGGTGATCGGCTTACAAAACCGCATAAAAACGAGCAAGGTACACCTTCTTGCCCGTGACCGACGCGAGGGACCGGATCAGCTGCTAACTAACCTGGTTCTGGCATCGGCCCGTCGCGAAGAAACCGACGAGGTTTTCGAGGGTCGTCTGCGCGATACGGTCCAGGGCTTCGCGGGTTAGAAACGCCTGGTGACCGGTCACCACGACGTTAGGAAAAGTCAACAGGCGCGCAAAGACGTCATCCGGGATGACCGTTGAGGAGCGATCTTCAAAAAAGAGCGCCGTCTCTTCTTCGTAGACGTCCAATCCGAGGTAGCCGACCTGGCCGGTTTTAAGTGCGTCGATCACCGCCGGGGTGTCGATCAGCGCTCCACGGCTGGTGTTGATGAGCATCACGCCAGGTTTCATCTGCGCCAAGGCATCCCGGTTGATGAGGTGGAGGGTTTCGGGTAAAAGCGGGCTGTGCAGCGAGATGACGTCGGCTTGGCCGAAAAGCTCGGGTAACCTCACGTATTTTACGCCGAGTGTGGCGCACACTTCGTTCGGAACCGGGTCGCACGCCACCAACCGGCAGCCGAAGCCCGGGCCGAGGATACGAGCCACCGCCGCGCCGATTTTGCCTGTACCGATAAGCCCCACCGTTTTACCGTGCAGGTCGAAACCGACCAGACCATCCAACGCAAAGTTACCTTCACGCACGCGGTTGTAGGCCCGGTAAATCTTGCGGTTGAGTGCCAGGATCAACGCGACGGTGTGCTCGGCCACGGCCTCAGGCGAATAGGCCGGGACGCGAACCACGGTCAGCCCAAGGCGGGCCGCCGCCCCTAAATCCACGTTATTGTAGCCCGCGCAGCGCAACGCGACTACCCGGAGGCCTAAACCGTGCAGCCGCTCGAGCACCGTCGCATCGAGGCTATCGTTCACAAACGCGCAAACGGCATCGAACCCTTCAGCCAGGACGGCGGTCCGGCTCTCGAGGTGGACCTCAAAGAACTCAAAGGCAACCTGCGCAGCCGGCACCTGGCT
Source organism: Verrucomicrobiota bacterium (assembly GCA_019243005.1). Lineage (GTDB taxonomy): Bacteria > Verrucomicrobiota > Verrucomicrobiia > Chthoniobacterales > JAFAMB01 > JAFBAP01. The sequence continues at coordinate 4,289 of JAFAUY010000432.1, forward strand.
CGCCGCCCGGGTGAGCGCCGCGCGGTCGTAGGATCGCGCACTGAAAACGGCAATTTTCACCCGGCGAGATTAATCGACCGGGACGCTTCAGCAAGCGCGATCCCACCCGCCCACAAGGCGAAACGGGCCGACAGCACGCCCCCGCAAACGACAAGCCACCGGGTAACCGGTAAGGGAAGCGAGATGCCTTAACCGGGAGAGTTGGAAGAACGGCCGGAGTTAAGTAAAACTTCAAACGGGTAACCGACGATCTCCTTGAGGAAACATCTGGTCCGTCCGCCGGAGCGCCACCACGGTTCAACGCCGTAATCGGCTGGCGCCCATGCAATCACACCGACCTGCGTAACCGGTGCATAGACCTTTTCGTACACCAAACGGCTGCGCCGGGCATGAGGACCCAACGTCATCACATTGATAGCCGCAGGATGGATGCCCCGCTCCTGAAGCGCTCGCCAGGTTGCCGCGGCAGACTTAAAGGAGCGCTCACGTTCCGTTTCCCCGCTGGGTGCAACGACAATTCGATCGTCAGGAACGCCCGATCGAATCAACTCCCGAGCCGCCAGTTCGGCATAACTCCAACGTTCCTGCCCGTCCTCAGGCCGGCCACCGGTGGCAACGAGGTAGCGGTAGCCGCCGGTTTTGAACTCAGCGGCGGCAGCCCGTACGCCCTCGTTACCGATCCAGCCCTCCACGACGAGAATTTCAGCCGGCAACCGACGGGTTAAGGAAAAGAACGTTTCTCCGAAGATGCACAACCAGCTGGCCCCGGTGACCAGCAGCACTCCGGCGCAGCATGCCCCCAACCATTCCGGGGACCATTTTGCACCGCCCCACGGCTGGCGGGGCGGTCCGGGCGGCTTCACCGGCCCTCGGGGACCGGAAACATTTCCGTGTGCAGAGAAAGCTTTCATACGGGCTGGCGCTCCTGCGGATCCGGATTAACGCGGATGACCTTTTTGCCAAAATTTTTACCCTTCAACAAGCCGATCAGCTCGCGCGGGGCGTTCTCCAGTCCATCGGTCACATCTTCACGGTATTTGATGCGGCCTTCGCTGAGCCACCCGCTCATGTCGGTGATAAACTCAGGGTATTGGGAGGCGTAGTCGAAGACGATAAACCCGCGAAAGGTAAGCCGCTTCGTCAGGATAGCGCGCATGAACAGCGGAACGCGGTCGGGCCCGGGCGGCGGCTCCGAAGCGTTGTAGTGGGCAATCAGCCCGCAGACCGGGATACGGGCAAAGTTGTTTAACAGCGGCAACACCGCATCCAGAATCGGGCCGCCGACGTTCTCGAAGTAGATATCGATACCGTTCGGACAAGCCGTCTTTAAGCGTTCCGCCAACTCGGGCTGGTGATGGTCGAGGCACGCATCGAACCCGAGTTCATCCCGGACGTATCGGCATTTCTGTTGGCCTCCGGCGATGCCGACAACCCGGCAACCCTTGATCTTGGCGAGCTGGCCGACCACCGAACCGACCGCGCCGGCGGCCGCCGCCACGACGACGGTTTCTCCGGGTCGGGGTTTGCCGATATTCAACAGGCCGGCGTAAGCCGTGAGACCCGGCATGCCCAGGAGGCCGAGCGCAGAGGAGATCGGGCCAAGCGAACGATCGACTTTTTGCGTCCCTGCGCCGTCGGACAACGAGTAATCCTGCCACCCGCTTGCCGCCAGGACCAGGTCACCGGGGTGGTAGTCGGGAACGTCAGACTCGACGACCTCGGAGACCGACTGGCCCACCATGACCTCGCCGATCTCAACCGGCGACGCGTACGAGGGCCCGGCGTTCATTCGGCCGCGCATGTATGGATCTAGGGAAAGATAAATGGTCCGTAGCAACATCTGACCCGGACCCGGCTCGGGAATTTCGGTCTCGACCAGCCGGAAATTTTCCGGTGAGGGTTCGCCGCTGGGGCGCGAAGCGAGAAGGATCCGGCGGTTCTTTGCCGGGGGTTGCCATCCGGCCGGATCGTTGGATTGAGGGCTCACGATTTGCCTTTCTCGGTGGTGTTAGACAAAACAAAGCAATTCGACCGCAAGAACACCGTCAACGCAGTCCTGACGACCTGAGCGGACCGCCATCCGCCGGCGTCCCCCGCCAATCAGGCAAGCAGGGCCTGGCCGGCGATCTTTTCCAGAACCCGGGCTGGAGATTGCTCGGGCACGATCATCGCACTCAGAGGGATGATAAACGTCTGTTCGAGGGCGAGTCGCCCGCTCAAGACCGAATGCGGCACCCCGTCGGTGAACACGATCCAGGTAGAAAACGGCGGAAATTCAGTCCTTAGTTTCCCCTGTTTTTCGTCCTGATAATCCTGGCGCTCCTTCAGGTAATCGTGAAAACTCAGCATGAACTCGTCGTAAGGGGTACGCTGAGCCGCCCCCTTGCCTGCCAACGGGCCAAGAACGTGCCGCAACGTGCGGCTAATGCGACCGGCCGGAGTGGAGGCTCGGGCCAGTAAGCGGGAGAGTCCGGCGTCCTGGGCGAAGCGTTGGGCAACCACGCTCATCGGTTCACCCGTCACCCAGACGCGGGATTCTGCAGGGTTCACGTTGGTGAAACAACGCAAAATCCGGTCGCCCCGGGTGGGCCGCGTCGGGAAGGCGTCCACATGCATCAGATCATTACGCCGATGTAGGGGCAGGTCGCGGCCTTGTTCCTCGATCGCACGGAAACTCGCGAAATCGTGACGGAAACTGCCTGCATAGGGCTCCAGCAGGCGCGAGATAAACGCGGTCACGTTTTGCGAGTAGGACCTCATGATCCGGTGCAGCCGCTGCATGGCTTCCGGCGGGGCTGCTTCGGCTCCGCGCAGCACGTCCGCTTTCGGCCGGTACGAGATGTTTTTGTGAAGGGCCGAATCGCTCTGCTTTACCCCCGTAAGGAAGTCGAGGTCGACTTGCGGCATCTCGAAGGGCATTTGGCGAAAGAAGAGGATGTTCCCTTCTTCAAGCTGCCGGCAACATTCCTGGCTGCGCTGGGTTGAGGATTGCGGATCGGTCCAACCGCCGGGAGTTCTGAAATCGGTTATCTCGATTAGTGCCATAAATTATTCGGTTTCAAACCTTGCCGGCAAGCTTCTCTCGTCCCGCGATCCGGATCTGCGGCTTGCACAGCCGGCACCGGGTCCGGCGGATCACCGGGGCGATGCTCGTTCATCCGGAAGCGCAGGAAGGAGAAACGCCGCGCAGAGCGGGACGGTTTTGATCGGGTGTCATTTGGCGTGGATACCCATCCCCTTCAGGGAATCAGGATTGGTTACGGATTTGCCGGCCTTAGTTACACAATTATAAAGTCGAATCAACACTTATGCAGGCCCCCTTCCCCGTCAATGCTCCCGAACTCGCCTTGGTACCGTATGCCTGAACCAGCATCTTCGCAGTCCCCGAATGCAACCGGTCGAGCCCTGGTCTTTTGCCGGCGTTACGGCCTGCAATTGCCCGTCCTGGAAGCCCCCATGGCCGGGGCGTGTCCCGCCAGCCTGGCGATCGCCGTGGCGAACGCGGGCGGCATGGGCGCGATGGGGGCCCTTCTAACCGGCCCCGAAGGGATTCGTGACTGGGTGGCGCAATTCCGTTCTCAGAGTAACGGGCCCTTCCAGCTGAACCTCTGGATCCCGGACCCGTCGCCCGCGCGTGATGCGGCCGCGGAAACACGCGTCCGGGATTTTCTGGCACAATGGGGGCCGCCCGTCCCGATGGAGGCCGGCGATGCCCGGCCTCAAGACTTTGAGGCCCAGTGTGAGGCCCTGCTGGCCGCGCAACCCACGGCCGTTTCGTCCATCATGGGGCTGTTTCCCCCGGCGTTTGTGGCCAGACTCAAGGAGCGAGGCATCGCCTGGTTTGCCTGCGCGACGACGCTGGCGGAGGCGCTCGCGGCGGAACGGGCCGGGGCTGATGCGGTGGTGGCTCAGGGCTACGAAGCGGGTGGCCACCGCGGTTCATTCGACCAAGCCGCTGCGGAGCGGCAGGGCGTTGGCCTCTTTGCGTTGCTGCCGCGCCTGGCGGACAAGCTCTCGGTACCGGTCATTGCGACCGGCGGCATCGGTGATGGCCGGGGAATCGCTGCTGCGCTCATTCTGGGGGCGAGCGCCGTCCAGATCGGCACGGCTTTCCTGCGTTGCCCCGAGGCCAGGACCCATCCGGCTTGGGCGGAGGCACTGGCCGATTTGGAACCGGAGGCGACCGCCTTGACGCGCGCCTTCAGCGGGCGGCTCGGCCGTGCCATCGAGACCGATTACGTGCGTGCGGCCAATGCACCCGGGGCGCCGCGACCGGCGCCCTACCCGGTCCAACGCGGCCTGACCGCCGGCATGCGGCAGGCCGGCCAAGCCGCCAGTGACGTTCACCGGATGCAAGTCTGGGCGGGACAAAGCGCTGCGCTGGCGCGGCCCGAACCGGCGGGCGACTTCGTGCGCCGCATCTGGGCCGAAGCCCAGGCACTCTTGCCCGAACCGTGATGCCAGGCATCCGGACCCGCGGGGCTCACGCGATGTGAGAATGATTGCTTTTGCCATGACCTCGCATCGCAGCCTCGCTTGCTTTTATGTTCACACGATCCGATTCGCGCCCATCCGGCAGCGCCGTTAAGGTAAGTTTGCTTTTTCTGCTTTACGGCACGGTTCACAGCTTACTGGCCTCTGCGGCAGTGAAGCAGGGCTTTGCCAGGCTCCTGGGCCAACGCGCCCGCAATGGCCTTTACCGGCCCCTCTACATCGGCCAGTCGGTGCTCACGACGCTGGCCGCGGCCGTGGTTTTCCAACGGTTGCGGGACCGGGATCTTTATGAAATCCCAAAACCATGGGCCTGGGTGTTTAACCTCGTCCAATTGGCCGGCATCGGCCTGCTTTTACGGGCGCTGAGCGTAACCGGCTTCGACCGGATACTCGGCCTGCCGCAGCTCGTGGCTTACTGGCGGGGCCAGGAACCCCCTCCGGAGGCAGCCGCCCAAGGGCCGCCACTGCAGGCGTTAAAGCAGCCGCAAAAGCTCGGGCCGTTCCGCCGCGTGAGGCACCCCGAAAACGTCGGAGTCATGCTGGCCCTCTGGGCGTTCCCCAAGATGACGGTTAACCGTTTGGCGCTGGCCCTCTGGACGAGCCTCTACGGCGTGTTGGGTTCCTGGCACGAGGATAGCCGGTTGCAAGGTGCCTACGGCGCAGCCTTTGACCGTTACCGCCGTGCCACACCCATGCTGGTGCCGCGGCTTGGCGGACCACGGCATCAAAACCGGTAACAAATCTCTCAGGATCTGTGAACGATGCAGGCTGGCCCGAGGCCAACGTACGAGTTAACCCATGAAACTCTGTTACCTGAATCCACCCCACGATGATCTGTCGACGGAGCATCAGGCCCTGCTCGGCACGGACATCGAGCTAGTCCCCTGTGCGGTGCACGGTGAGGAGGAGGTGATCCGTGCCGTCAATGACGCCGACGCGATCTTAACGGTAACTGATCCCATCAGCGCCCGGATCGCGGGGACGCTGGAGCGCTGTAAGGTCATCGTGCGCCTCGGCGTCGGCTATGACGTCATCGACGTTGCGGCTTGCCGACGGCGCGGCATTCTTGTCTGCAACGTGCCGGATTACGGCACCGAGGAGGTGGCCAACCATGCGCTCGCGCTTTGTTTCGCCGTGCACCGGCGCATCCTCGCCTATGATCAGAACGTGAGGAACGGCCGCTGGGGCTATGCGCTTCCCTGGCCCATTCACCGGTTGAGTACCCTGCGGGTGGGCGTCCTCGGTCTCGGCAGGATCGGGACCGCCTTGGCAAAGGGCATCCGGCCGTTTGTCCGGGACGTGATCGCGTTCGACCCCTTCCTCCCCTCAGAACAGTTCCAGGCCAAGGGAATCCCTCAGGCCGCCGTCCCGGAAATTTTTGAAACCTGCGACATCATCAGCCTGCACCTGCCGCTCTCGAAAGAGACCCATCACCTCATTTCCGAGGCGGCAATCGCGCAGATGCAACGCAAGCCGATTTTGATCAACGTGAGCCGGGGCGGGCTGGTCGACAGCGCCGCCTTAAGCCGGGCGCTGCAAAGCGGGCATCTTTCCGGGGCGGGGCTCGACGTGTTCGAGGATGAGCCGAACATTCCAGTCGAATACCTTGCGCTGGAAAACGTCGTGCTGAGCCCCCATGTGGCCTGGTATTCGGAGGAAGCCAACTTCCAACTCCGCCGGAGCGCCGTTGAGGAGATCGTCCGCGCGCTGACGGGCCAGGCGCCCCGAAACCCGGTCCCCTGAAAGGCCGGCAGGCGAGCCGGCCTCACACCCCCTCTTACCCTAGAGGGTGGGTGAGATGCCCGGGCTGATCGAGCTTACCGCCCCGATTCTCACACACCCTCTTACGTCCGTCGAATTCTCTACTGCTAATGTAACAACTGGAATTTTTATGACGTGCAGAGATGCAACCGACGATTTTTCCTATTCTTTCTACAAGGTTTCTATACAAACCGTAAACACCATAGGAGGTTCCCAACCTATTCGCCTCTCTCCGAGAGGGCTGCTGCTCGCCTTTTTTCCGCGTTCCGACGGGACGCGGCGGCTCTTTGAACGCACCCGGCACTTTGTGCCGGACTAAACTATCCATCACCGGCAAAGATCAGCCCAACTGAGTTGAAAAGGGGTGTAATCTAACGATCGCGTGATCAGACGCCCTCGCTACCCAA
>JAFAUY010000160.1 GCA_019243005.1 Verrucomicrobiota bacterium
TATAGCGCGGAAAGACCTCGGCGGTGGTGCGTTCAGGGGTCGTCATGGAAAACGAAGGAGGGTTTGTCCGTCAGTCCGTGGGGCGATCCATCCGCCGTCATGGCAACGGAAGGTTTCACCAACGAAAAGAATGATCATAGCTACCGCACGATGTCGCGAGGCCCTCCTATGAAGCCGCCCCCCCCGCGCCCGGTGCGCCCAACGGCAACCCGCAGCACGCTGGCGCAGTTGCTTCCCTCCGGCGGCTGCCGGCATCTGGCCTAGCCTTGTCGAACTTCCCCCCGCCGGCGGGGAATCCTTTACAGGATGAGAACGCCTCACACGGAGATTGAAACGGCCACCGGGTTGCGGCGATGGGCCGCGCGAACTCGGGCTACCCCCGGCCCCTTCATCATCCTGACGTTCTGGTTGATCGTTAACAAAACTAGCCTGACTCACGTGAGGTTATGAGCACGAACTCGGTTCTTTCGAGCGTCCGAAAACCAGTCGCAAGGTGCTTGTGCGGGGCGATTCAAGCCTCCATCGCCGACGAATTCCTCTACGCCGGCTATTGTCATTGCCCGGACTGTCGGGCCTCCAGCGGCTCAGGCTTCAGCGCCTTCGCGGGCATCCCCAAGGAAAAGCTTCAAGTGACGCGCGGGCAGGACAGCCTTTCCACCTTTCACCAAACCAAAGACGACGTGATGTACTTTTGCCGGCATTGTGGCTCGTGGCTGTTTTCGATCGTGCGCCATGGCGAATTCGCTCATGTTCGCATGGGCACCCTCATCGATGATCCCGGCATTCGTCCCAGCTTTCACATCTCGGATCGCCAAAGGAAGAGGCCTTCCGGGCGATCCACCGGTTCTTCCGGCCGCCGAAACACCCGCCGGTCCCCGCCTGATGCGTACCACAACTTTTCATACTCTCGTTGGCAACATAGCAAATTGCCAAGTTGCGTTTCCAGGTTGCCAACGATGGTCTGAGCGCTATCCATGGAATGATGGCCAATTTTGTCGAGACACCGGACTGGTCCTCTCTCCCTCGGCCAACCGATGATGGGGCCGCTCGCCACCTGCTTGGTCAGCGGATGGCCGCGGTCGCACTCCCCGCGACGGATGGCCGGACGATCGACCTAGCGGTCCTGCCCGGCCGCGTGGTGATCTACGCTTACCCGCGCACCGGCCTCCCCGAGGGTCCCAACCCGGAGGGCTGGGACGCCATTCCGGGCGCCCGAGGTTGCACCCCGCAAAGCTGCGCGTTCAAGGACCATTACCACGAACTGCGAGCGCTGGGCGCGTCGGCCGTGTTCGGCTTGTCCACCCAGGACACCGACTATCAACGGGAAGCGGCGACTCGCCTGCACCTCCCTTTTGCCTTGCTTTCGGATGACCAGCTCCGGCTCACGCGGGCAATGAACTTGCCGACGTTTACGGTAGGCACGATGACGCTGTTGAAGCGGTTCACGCTCATCGTTCAGGACGGCCAAGTGCAACGCGTGTTCTACCCGGTCTTTCCACCGGATCAGAACGCCGCGGAGGTGGTCGCCTGGCTGGCCGCCGACCCAGGCCGGGAACGGGGAGGCACCTGAACCGAGCTAACCGGCTCATCGGCCAGCGTTTGGCCAAGGAGCAACCGATGCGCTGGCACCGGCACAGCGTCCACCTGCCGGTCCAAATCCGGCTGGCCGTGCTCCTAGGCGGGCGCTGGCCGCATCTCTTTCAACGCTGGTACCCGCGCCTTGAGCCCGCTGGCCTCGCCAACAGCCTCCATCCCTTGACCATCCCGCATTCCGTAATTACGCGATAACAGCCCGGCCTCACCGCTTCCCGTAATGTCCAGTCCCGAGTCGTCAAGCCGCCTCCGGTGTGTTACCCGTTGCTGCGCATGCAGAAAGTCAACCTTCAACAGCTGCCCGAAGAGGAGTGGCGCTCCCCGACCGGCAAATACCACGCCTTTGATCAAGACGTCTCCGTAGCGCTAGGCCGAGAGCCAAAGTCCCTCGACCTGACCAAACGCCACCCCTTCGATCTATCGCGGGTGCGACTGCCCCCCGGCGCGACGCTTTGCCCGTACCACGCGCACTCGGCCCAATGGGAGCTTTACGTCATCATCTCCGGCCGGGGCCGGGTCCGCCACGAGCACGGGTTCACCGAGGTCGGCCCCGACGATGCCTTTCTTTTCCGGCCCGGTGAAGCGCATCAACTTAGTAATCCCGGCAGTGAGGACCTGGTCTATTGGGTGCTGGCCGATAACCCCGTGGGCGAATCCTGCTATTACCCGGATAGCCGCAAATGGAGCGTCCTCAAAGGCACGAATCGAGAAGTGATCAAGGGAACCCCAGCTACCTATTTCGAAGGTGAGGAATAGGTCACGGCAAAGCAAGTAGCCGATGTAAACAGTTCACCCGAGGAAAGAGATGAAAGTCACCTTTGATTCCAACGTCTGGGAAAAACTGGTATCTGAACCGTCAAGCTACCCGTCGATAAAAGAAAAGATCCTGGGCCGGTCGATCTCTCCATATCTGTGCGAAATTTCTGTCTCACTGGAATCGATTCAGAAATCCGCCCGGCAACGATTTTTCCTCGACTATAGCCCAACGTTCGATATAACGGGGAACTCTCGGCCTGGTGGGACCATTGATATCAAGGTTCAAGTGGGACCGAACAACGAAAGCCATCCGGGCTTGGCCCCCATCCTCTTAGAAAAGTTGCTCAAGGCACGTGAAATGGG
>JAFAUY010000181.1 GCA_019243005.1 Verrucomicrobiota bacterium
AAGATCCGGGTCCCCCGGGAAAGCGCGCCGGAGGCAAAGCCGGCACCTTCGACGCCGGCCCCTGCGCCGGCGCCGCCCAGCCCGACCTTAACTCCCACCCCGCCGCCGGCACGTCCCGAGTCGGTCTCGTTGATCGACGAGAAACCGGACCGGAAAGGCACGGGCGCGACGGGAGAAGCACGGGCGCCGGTGCTTCCACCGATCTCCCGCATCCGTGCCCCGCAACCGGCGGCCCCGAAAGCGCCGGAACCTGCCGCCCCGGCCGCGGCGACTCCGGCGCCGCCCCCGGCCGCCGTACCGCCGCCGGCCGGTCCTGAAGGAGAGAAAGTTATCCACATCAAGCCGCCGATCATCGTGCGCGACCTGGCCCAACAGATCGGGCTGAAACCGTTTCAGCTCATCCACGACTTGATGGAGATGAACATTTTTGCGGCCATCAATCACACCGTCGAACCCGACGTGGCGGCCGCAATTTGCCGTAAACACGGCTACGTTTTCGAAGTCGAGAAGCGGGAGAAAGGCGCCGGCGTTCATAAGGTGGAACCCGTGGTGGAAGAACCACCCCCGCCGGTAATCCAGAAGGCAGAGGAACTGCATCCGCGCGCGCCCATCATCACGTTCATGGGGCACGTCGATCACGGCAAGACTTCTCTCATGGACGCGATCCGCAAGACCCGGATTGCCGCCGGTGAGGCGGGCGGTATTACCCAGCACATCGGCGCGTACAGCGTGGTGCGTAACGGCCAGTCGATCACGTTCCTTGATACCCCGGGCCACGAGGCATTCACGGCAATGCGCGCCCGCGGCGCCAACGTGACCGACATCGTGGTGTTGGTGGTTGCCGCTGACGACGGCCTGATGCCGCAGACGATCGAAGCGATCAACCACGCCAAGGCGGCCAAAGTACCCCTGATCGTGGCCATCAACAAGATCGACCTGGCTTCAGCCAACGTCGACCGGGTCAAGGCGCAGCTGCAGGAACGCGGATTGACGCCGGAAGACTGGGGCGGTGAAACGATCTGTTGCCCCGTGTCCGCCACCAAGGGCATCGGCATCGATCATCTGCTCGAGATGCTGCTGCTGCAGGCCGAGATCATGGAATTGAAAGCCAGCCCCTCCGTGCCGCCGCGCGCGACGGTGATCGAAGCCCAACTGGAAGCCGGGCGCGGGCCTACGGCCACCGTGATCGTCCGGATGGGCACGCTGAAAGTAAGCCAAGCCTTTATCTGCGGAAACTTCTGGGGCAAGGTCAAGTCGCTGATCGACGATACCGGCAAGAGCATCAAATCGGCTGCGCCCTCAACGCCGGTCAAGGTGCTCGGGTTTACCGGCCTGCCAAACGCGGGCGACGAACTGCTGGTTATGGAGTCTGAACGCGCCGCCCGCGCCCTCAGCGAAGAACGCTTGGCGGAATTGCGGACCCAGAAATTGGCGATGCCGCAGCGGGCGACGCTTGAGAGCCTGTTCGATACCCTGAACGACGGTCACAAGGTGTTGCAGCTGATCCTTAAATGTGACGTCCAGGGCTCTGCGGAGGCCATCAGCACCGCCCTGAACCAGATCGAGAGCAAAAAGATTGATCTTGAAATCATTCATACCGGCATCGGACCCATTACCGAATCCGATGTCCTTCTGGCCACGGCGTCGAATGCCGTCATCGTGGGTTTCAACGTCAAGACGGAAAACCAGGCGGCCGCTGCAGCCAAGCGCGAAGGCATTCAGATCAAGCTCTTCAGTATCATCTACGAACTGATCGATCAGGTGAAGGAGGCCATGGTCGGAATGCTCGACCCGGAAGTGCGGGAATCGGTGCTCGGACACGCCGAAGTCAGGCAGGTCTTCGAGTTATCGAAAGGCACGGTTGCCGGTTGCTACGTCACCGATGGCCGGATCGTCCGGAACGGCAGGGCCCGGGTCTTGCGCCGTCGCCAGCCCCTTTACGATGGCGGCATCGCCACGTTGCGCCGCTTCCAGGATGACGTTAAGGAAGTGCGTGCCGGGGTTGAATGCGGGATCAAACTGGGTGACTACTCGGAGTACGAGGTCGGCGATGTCATCGAGTGCTATAACCTCGAAAAGATCGCGCAGCAACTTTGATCGGGAAGTGGTCGGACCCTTGGCGGGCCACGTCTGCCAAGGGTCGCATTGTCTCGCATTGTCTCGTGAAACGACGAGACAAACGGACGGAGGTATATGAAACATCGGTTAGAGAGGGTGAATGAAGTCATCAGGCGCGAATTGAGCGACTTGGTTTCACGCGAGGTGCTGCTCAGCTCGAAGGTGCTCGTTACCATCCCGGCGGTCAGCATCACCCCCGACCTGAGGCAATGCCACGTGTACGTGAGCGTCATCGGCAAGCGCGAAGACAAAATCCAGGTGATTACGGACCTGGAAAATCATCGTACCCCGCTGCAGGCGGCCTTGGCCAAACGCGTCATCCTGAAGTATACCCCTCACCTTTATTTCCAGCTTGATGAAAGCGTTGAGCGCGGCAACCGCGTGCTCAAGATCATCCAAGACCTCGATGAACAGCAGGATGGGAACGACCAAGGGTGATGGGTTCGACATTGGAAACGATCCGTGACGCCCTGCTCCCGGCTGAGCGGATCCTCTTGCTAAGCCACGTGCGACCTGACGGAGATGCAATCGGGTCACAGATTGCGCTGGCCTTATCATTGACCGCCTTGGGCGGTAAACGCGTTTCCGCCTGGAATGAGGACGGCTGCCCGACCAACCTCCGGTTTCTGGAAGGAAGCGAACTGGTCGCGTCGCCGCCGGGAGTGCCGGAGAGTTTCGACGTCGTGGTCTGCCTGGATACGGCCTCCAAAGAGCGGCTTGGACGCTGCCTGGCCGCAATTACCGCGGCGAAGCAGTGGATCAACATCGATCACCACGTGAGCAACCCCGGTTACGGCGATATCAACTTTATCGACGCTGCGGCGGCCGCCACCGGTGAAATCATTTACGACCTGCTGACCAGCCAGGGTCTGCCCTTGCCGGTGGCCAGTGCCGCCGCGCTGTATGTCGCCCTCTCGACCGACACCGGCTCATTTCGTTACCCGAATACCACCGCGCGAAGCCATGAAATGGCCGCCGACCTGATCCGCCGCGGCGTCGATGCCGCGACGATTTGCCGGTACGTTTACGAGAGTTACCCGCGCCGGCGGGCGGTGTTGCTGGGTGAACTCCTCACTCACGCCCGCTTTGATGGGCAAACGGCGGCTTTCATCCTGGACAACGCGACCAAGGCGCGGCTGCACATTATCTCCGAGGATGTGGACGGCCTGATCGACGCGATCCGGTGCGTGGACACGGTGCAAGTCGCCGCCTTCTTCGAGGAGTTGCCCGACGACCGCATTCGGGTCAGCGTTCGCTCAAAAAACCCGGACATCGATGTGGGCAGCGTCTGTCGTGAATACGGCGGCGGCGGCCACCGTCTCGCGGCGGGAGCTCGGATCCGCGGCGAACTGAGGCAGGTGGTGGATCGCGTTTTACAAAGGATCAGTCGTGAAATTAGCCAACGCTCTTGACGGTGTTCTCCTGGTCGACAAGGCATCAGGCATGACCAGCCATGACGTCGTTGCCATCGTCCGGCAACGGCTCGGTACCCAGAAGGTCGGTCATTGCGGAACTTTGGACCCCTTCGCCACCGGGCTGCTCCTCATCGTGATCGGACGCGGAACCAAGATCCAGGACCTGCTCATGAGCGAGGACAAGGAGTACGTCGGCACGATGCGCCTGGGCGAAAGTACCTCAAGCCAGGACCGGGACGGCAAGGTGGTCGAAACGCGCGATTACTCGCAGGTAAATGAGAACGCGCTTCGCGCTGCCTTCGCCAAATTTCACGGCGATTTTTACCAGTTGCCGCCCATGGTGTCGGCCGTCAAAAAAGATGGGGTGCCGCTCTACAAACTGGCCAGAGAAGGCAAAGTGATCGCCCGCGAACCGCGGTTCGTTCACGTTTATGCGCACGAGGTTCAGGCGGTGCGCCTGCCGGACGTCGACTTCCGCGTCATCTGCAGTAAAGGTTTCTATGTCCGCACCTATGCGCACGAGATCGGGGAAGAACTGGGTTGCGGTGCGCACCTGAGGGCGTTGCGCCGCACCAAATCGGGCCGGTTCTCGGTCGATCGCGCCACCACGCTGGATGAGCTCAAGTCCGCTTCACCTGACTATCTGGCGGCCAAAATCCTGTCTTTACCGGACGTCTCGCGCATGCGCGGGGCGTAAGCTCTTTCGGATGCAGATCCTCCACCGAATTCCAGATTTGGCGAAGGTACCGGGACCGGTCCACCTGGCCATCGGCGTATTTGACGGAATCCACTTGGGCCATCAGGCGGTCATTGCTTCGGCGACCCAAGGCGCGCGCCAGAGCGGCGGCTCCGCCGTGGTGCTGACCTTTCACCCGCACCCGATGCGGGTGCTGAGGCCGGAGGCCGCACCGCGGTTGCTGACCTCGACGCAGCACAAAGAGCAATTAATCCGGACCCTCGGCGTCCACGCCCTGTTGATCCAGGAGTTTACGCTCGCCTTCTCACAAACCCGCCCCGAGGAGTTTGTCCGCCTGCTGGTGGAAAGCGCCAAGCCGTTGCGGCAAATTTGCGTGGGTAAAGGCTGGACCTTCGGCGCAAACCGGTCGGGAAACATCGCGACGTTGGATGTCCTCGCTCACGCTTACGGGTTTACCCTGACCGAAGTGCCGCCCATCACCATCGATGGCCAACCGGTCAGCAGCACCATGATCCGCGCCGCCGTGCAGCGGGGAGATCTCGCGCTGGCCGAGCGGCTCCTCGGGCGGCCTTTCACCATTCTGGGCACGGTAGCCGAAGGCAATCGGCTCGGACGGCAACTCGGGTTCCCTACCGCCAACCTGCGCGCCCACAATGAACAATTTCCGCCGGACGGCGTGTATGCCACCCGGGCCTGGCATGCGGGCCAGCAATACGGGGGCGTCGTCAACATCGGACTGCGGCCGACCTTGGAACAGCCCGGCGAACGCCTCCTGGAACTGCACCTGTTCGATTTTAATCGCCAGATTTACGGCGAAGACGTGGAAGTTGAGTTCCTCGCCTTCCTTCGTCCCGAACAAAAGTTCAACGGCCTGACCGACCTGGTGAAACAAATCGAAAAGGACGTCGTCCGCGCCAGGGCAATTTACCGCGATCGCGTAACGATCCCCAACTGCGACAGCATACCGCTGTCCAAAAGGCCGGTGACGGGCAAGTGGTGATCCAGTTGGTAAGTCTGGATGGCCGCTTCCGTCTCCGGACCCAGGGTTCCGTCAACCATCCCGGTGTAATACCCCAGGCGGCGCAGGTCCTGCTGCACGTTCGCAACCTCGCGATTGCTGTAGCGCACATCCGACCGGGCCGGAAAATTCAATTGGTTCGCCTGGGTTCGAGGGATGCGGCTTAGAAGCAAGCCATTCAAGTGGTCCACCGGATCGGGATCATGAACCAGGTTAGGCGCCTGGCCTGGAACCGGCGTCACCGGGCGGGCGGTGATCAACGGCGTGTAGGGCACGTAACCGTTCGGGTAGTGGTAGACGTAGTTGTTTCCCGGTAACACCGGCCTGACGTTCGCCACACGGGGTACCTGGATGCGAACCGGGGCACCGAGGTGCGCGACTTGAGCCTCAATCCCAGGCCTGAAGGCCAGCACAACGGCGGCCACCAGGAGGAATGTACGAATCATAAATGCTCCCTTCCGGCGACTGGTGCACGGTGAGGGAATCGAACCCCCGACCTACTGGGTGTAAACCAGTCGCTCTACCGCTAAGCTAACCGTGCTTCGGCTCAGATTCCAGCCGAGCCACCTTAATAATGCCCTTTTCCGCTCCGGTCAACCCGCGGCCGGGCGGCTTCCAGCAGCGGAAGGACAACCGGCCCGCAATTTTGTAAAAATCCAGACATGTTGACGATTTTTATCCAGCATGCGCCATCATAAAGTAACTATCAGCTTAACGTAGCTACCAGGTCCTGAGCGGGCGCGACGGGACGGCGATCCCAGGCCGCCTTGCAATTTGCTGGCACAATGTTTGCTTTTCGCACCAGTCCGCATCTACAACGATGAGGTTTCGTTTAAATGCCCACCGGTGCGTCGTTCCGGCGGCCATTGCCGCCTTTGCCACCGCACCGGTAACTGCACCCTTCAAACCTGACCCAAACCATTATGCGCAAACTTCTTAAGCACTTGCCGGGCCTTGCCGTCGCTGGTTTTACGGCAACCCTGCTTTTGGTGCCCTTGTCCAGCCCGGCGCAGGCGCCGACCCCCTCGCCTACCCCGATGACGGCTGGCACCCCCGCGGCGACGGCCGCCGCTCCGGCGGCTAGCCCCAGCATGGAGGATCGCGTCGCAAATCTCGAAGCTTACCTGAGCAACTCCGCCGGACCCAAGACCATCCAACCTGCTTCCGGGCCCGGCCACAATGCCTGGATGCTGACGGCGGCCGCGTTGGTCCTCTTCATGACCCTGCCGGGTCTCGCGCTGTTTTACGGTGGCTTGGTGCGTCAGAAGAACGTGCTTTCCGTGCTCGCCCAGTGCCTTGGGATCACCGGGCTGGTGACGATCCTCTGGTGGGCGTTCGGTTACAGCCTCGTGTTCGGAAAAAGTTTCAACAACCCGTTCTTTGGCGGGTCCGAATTTTTCTTTCTGCACGGCGTCGATTCCGCACCCAATACCGACTACGCGTATTGGGTCTCGCAGAACGTCTACTCGATGTACCAGTTGATGTTTGCGATCATCACGCCGGCCCTGATCGTCGGCGCCATCGCGGAACGCATGAAGTATTCCGCCCTCATGCTTTTTATGCTATGCTGGATGTTCCTCGTCTACTTCCCGATGGCGCATATGATCTGGGGTATCTCCGGGTTCATGAGCGGCATTTCGAACGCCAATGCGGGGATCAAAGCGATCGACTTCGCCGGCGGGACGGTGGTGCACATGACGTCTGGCTGGAGCGCCTTGATTCTTTGTTTCATCGTCGGTCCCCGGCTTGGGTTTAAGCGTGAACCGATCCCGCCGCATAACCTGGTGCTGACGATGATCGGGACCGGGATGCTCTGGGTCGGTTGGTATGGGTTTAACGCCGGCAGCGCCGTCGCCGCCGACGGGATCGCGGCCAACGCTTTCATGTCCACCACCCTTGCGACCGCGATCGCCGCCTTTACCTGGGCCGTGCTGGAAAAGGTGCTGCGCGGCAAGGCAAGCGTGCTCGGCTACTGCACGGGTGCAGTCGCCGGGCTGGTCGTCATCACCCCGGCGTGCGGCTTTGTGAACCCTACCGGCGCTGTGATCATCGGCGTCGTCGCTGCGGTCGTGCCCTACTTCGCCGTTTCGGTGATGAAACCGGCCCTGGGTTATGACGACGCCCTGGACACGTTCGGCGTCCACGGCATCGGCGGGACCCTGGGTGCGCTGTCGACCGGTCTGCTGGCGACCAAGGAAGTGAACAGCAACCTGAAGGATGAGCTGCTCCGCACGCTCTTCCTGTCCCAGATCGAGGCGGTCTGCGTCACCCTGGTGCTTTCGACGGTTGCCACGGCCGTGATCGCGCTCGTCGTCAAAGCCATCCTCGGCTTGAGGCCCAGTGCCGACACGGAAACCGCCGGCCTTGACATTTCCGACCACGGTGAAGAGGCATATATCAGTTAACCGAAACTTAGCGATCCAATGACCGTACCGCCATCCCGCGAATACGGATTTCGCCCATGAAAAAAATCGAAGCCATCATCAAGCCATTTAAGCTGGAGGAGGTGAAGGAAGCCCTCTCCGACCTCGGCATAGAAGGCATGACCGTAACCGAAGTGAAGGGATTCGGTCGCCAGAAGGGTCACACCGAAATTTATCGTGGTAGTGAGTACACGGTGGATTTCCTGCCCAAGATCAAAATCGAAGTGGTTTTGGCCGACGGTATGGTTGACTCGGCGACGACGGCGGTCGTTAAAGCCGCCAAGACCGGTAAAATCGGCGACGGCAAAGTGTTTGTGTATCCGATCGAGGAAGCCATTCGCATCCGCACCGACGAGACCGGAGAAAAAGCGATCTAGCGATTTTCTTTACCGACCGGACGCTGATTGATTGATGACGAGGGTGGGGGCGCGGGGCCGCCTCTGCCCTTTTTCTGTCCCGTCCCGGCGCGGGGCGCAAAGGAACCGGGCAACCGGCCGCACCTTGGCGAGGTGCCGATCCCGTGTTACCCTCGCAGCCACCATGACGTATACGGCCGTTGAACACCTGGACCCGGTCAATGCGCGCATTCTCGCGATTTCGGAAGATAAGATCACCGGTTTTCACCGCGAACCCTTCGAAAGTATCGCCGCCCTCAGCGGGGTGGACGAGGCGACCGTTCTGGAGCGCATCCGCCTGATGCTGCGGGCGGGAACCATTCGCCGGGTCCGGCAAACCATTCTGGCGACCAATCTGGCCGAGGGCGCCCTGGTGGCCTGGAAGGTTCCGCCCCACAAGCTCGACTTCGCCTTCGATTTCCTCTTCCAGCAAGACCCCTTTTCGGGCCACGTGGTGGTTCGGTCTACCGATGCTGAGACGGCCGGCAGCGAGTACCGCCTCTGGACGACGCTGAAAGTGCCGGCCGGGTTCAGCCTTGAGGAACACTGCCGGTTGGTCAGCCCGCTCATCGGGGCGGAAAAGTTTCGGACGATGCGCGCCCAAGGCATTTTCACGCTCGGCGTGGGTCACGTGCGTCGCCGGACCATTGAGCCCGGGGCGCGCGCAGCGCAACGGGCCGCAATGATCAGCACCAAGGTGGTCAGGCTGAGCGATGCGGAATGGCGTGTCCTCACCGTGCTCAAACGAGAGTTCACGGAGGATGAAGTCGGGCCTCACCCCTGGGTGGCCCGGGCCCGGGAAGCAGACCTGCCGTTTGAGACGTTTTGTGAAGTCGCCGAAGCCCTGAATCGCCGGGGTGTGATCGGCCGGTTCTCGACCTTCCTCGAGCACGTCAAACCTTCTTCGACCGGGGTACGGGTGACCCGTTTCAACGCGCTGTTCCATTGGGCGGTGCCGCCAGGCCTGGAAATCCAAGCAGGTTCGGAGATCGGCCGTCACGAAATCCTTACGCATTGCTACTGGCGCGATGCCGGTCCGGAGTTCCGCAACGTAAACATTATGGCCGTGGCGCACGGAACGGAGAAACCGCGCCTGCTTGAGCATAAAAGGGCCATCGACGAACACCTGCAGGCTTGCGGCATCCCGGTGGCTTACACCAATGTTTTCTGGGGCGGACGCTCGGAGATCAAGCCGTCCGAAATCCTGCCTGCGGTTTACCGCGCTTGGCGAAGCCGGTTTGCCGCCGCCCAGGGGTGACCTGGCGGATTGCGGCCGTCGGCAAACCCAGACTGCCTTACGCGCTCGCGGGGGTAGTCGAATACGAACGGCGAATCCGGCGGTTCGCGCGGGTGGATTGGCGAATTATCCCGGCGAGTGATGCACGCCGCGAATCACTCGGGCTGCTGGAAGCGTCCAAAGGCCAGTTCCGGCTTCTGCTCGACTCGCGCGGAACTCAGTTCACCAGCCGGGAGTTTGCCACGAAGGTGGAAAGCTGGGTTTTATTTCCCCCACCGGCCGTTGCCCTGCTCGTCGGAGGCGCCGCCGGGGTCACCGATGAGGTCCGGGCCCAAGCCGATTTACTCTGGTCACTCAGCCGGCAAACCCTGCCGCACGAACTGGCGTTGCTGGTCGCTCTTGAACAGATCTACCGCGCGCACACCATCCTGGCCGGCCTGCCTTACCACCGCGAGTGATGGCGGCGGCCACAGCGTCTCTTTTACCCGACACTCGGCACTTCGACGGCCGGCACCCGCCACGCCTTCTTCAGATTGTGGCATTTTTCCGCTTGTGGCATTCGTGGCATTTTTTGGAGCACCCGTTACTCGCTACTCGTTACACGTTACCCCTTACCAGTGCACTGGCCTGGCGCATCGGCCGGTGTTATTCTGAAGTCGTTCAACGAGCCTTATCCCCCGTCCACGATGCTGTTGCGAACCCTTACCGCATGCCTGCTCATCTTTCTCTCTGAACATTGCCCGCTGCAGGCGACCGGGCTTGAGCCTGAATCCGCGCCGACCAGTCAGCCCACGATTCCATTGCACTACCTGGTTCATCTCGAGCCGAACCTGCCGGCCGAGCAATTTGAAGGCGCGGAAGACATCCAGCTCCAGGTCCGCACACCGATTCGTGACGTCACGCTTGACGCCGTAGACCTGGAGATTATTCGGGCGGTGCTGCACACTTCCGCGGGCGAATCGGTGCTGCGGCCCGAGCGCGACGACGTCGCGCAACAATTAAGGCTCGTGGCGGAGCAGGAGATCCCGCCGGGCGAGTACCACCTCGGCCTAAGGTTTCGCGGCAAGATCCACCGCGAACCGCACGGGCTTTGTCTCGTGCCGCCCACCGGAGCTCCCGACGCGCCGCCGATCCTGGCCAGCCGCCTGGCACCTTGTTCCGCGCGTGAGGTTTTCCCTTGTTTCGACCAGCCGGGCTCGCGGGTAAGGATCCAACTTTCAATCCGGACGGCCCGTAAAAATCAGGTCATTTCGAACCTGCCCACGATCGCGGAACAATCGATCGGGCCTGACAAGGTCGTGGTCTTTGCCGAGGCGCCCCCGATGCCGGTTTACCTCATTTCGCTCGTTTGCGGAGAGTTGGCCGCCGTACAGGAACAGCTTCCCACGACGAACATCCGGATCCTGACCCTGCCCGGAAGCGAGCCGCTGGCGCAGTACGCGCTGGACCTTACCAAGCAACTGCTGCAATACTTTGATGATTATTTCGGCGCGCCTTTCCCGCTCCCCAAGCTCGACCAGGTCGCACTGCCGTCTCCCTGGAGCGGTACGTCGGTCGGCTGGGGAATCGTTACTTACCCTTCGGAAACGGTCTTGTTGCGCCCGGGGCAGGCCACCGTAGCCCAGGAGACGGTGGCCTTTGAACAGGTCGCCGGCGCGATCGCTCAACAATGGCTCGGGGCACTCGTCGGATTTGATTCCTGGAATGATCTCTGGCTCGGTAAAGGCTTGGCCTCCTGGATGCA
Source organism: Verrucomicrobiota bacterium (assembly GCA_019243005.1). GTDB lineage: Bacteria > Verrucomicrobiota > Verrucomicrobiia > Chthoniobacterales > JAFAMB01 > JAFBAP01. The sequence goes on from JAFAUY010000181.1 coordinate 11,048, forward strand.
AGCCAAGGCAACCGAACACTTTCATCCCGACTGGAAATTCTGGCTGGCGCAAACCCCGCGGCTTGACGACCTGATGCTGAACGACGCCGGCGACCGCAGCCAACCGATCCAACGCCCGATCCACTCGCCCCAGGAAGCGTTCCAGGCCTATGAGGGCTATGCCCCGTTGAAAACGGAACGCCTGCTGCGGATGATCGAGGCATTCGTGGGCGAGTCCGCGTTTCACGACGGGGTAAAATCGTTTTTAGTTTCGTACGCGCTTCGCACCGCGCAGAGCCAGGATTTTTGGACGTCGATCGACAGCAAATCGAATCGCGAAGTGGCGGTCTGGGCGGCCCGGTGGTTTACCCAACCCGGCTTGCCTCTGGTCAAGATTACCTCCCAATGCGTCAATGACCGGCGCATCATCAGCCTGGAACAAATGCGGTTGACCCTCCGCCAGGAGGCAACGGCCGGCGAACCGGAACAATGGACCATTCCGGTCGGCGTTTTAAACGTGGCGCCGGCCGAACGAACGCGGTACGCCCTGCTTCAGAAGGTCACGGAGAATTTCGAGACGGGCAATTGCCAGACGGCGATCAAGGCGAACCCGGGTGCCCTCGGTTATTTCCGTGTCTGGTACGAGCCGGCCCTGGTCGGACAACTCGAGAAACACACGGATCTTCTCGACGAAAGCGACCGGGTCAACCTGGTATCCGATGTCTTTGCGACCGTGCAAACCCAGCGCACGCCGGTTTCCGTTTTCATGGATCTGGTCGATCGTTGGCACGATGACCGCAGTTTGAACGTCTGGCGAGCCATTCGCCATGCTCTGGTGGCGTTGGACCAGATCGAAGCGGGCGATACCGGGCGGGAACGGTTTCAAAGCTGCGTGTGCACTTTGCTGGGCGACCGGTTCGGGCGTCTCGGCTGGGAACCGATCGCCGGTGAACCGGCCGAGCGAAGCCAGGAACGGGCCGAACTAATCGAAACGCTCGGACGCTTCGGCGATCGCGCCGTCATCGATGAAGCCTTCCGCAGGTTCGAAGCGCTCCAAAAAGATCCGGCCGCCGTTCCGCCGAGTTTGAAGGGAGCCGTGCTCCGGTTGGTCGGCCGCTATTCGTCCGAGGGGACTTTCAAGGGGCTGCAGGAGCTTGCCCAAAGCGAATCGTCCCCTGCGGACAAACAGCTCTGTCTGGGTGCGCTGGGAGACGCCCTGGACCCGGGTTTGGTCAACGCTTTCCTCGAACAGGAGGCGTCGGTTCCCAACATGAACCTGGCGTCGTTCACCATGATCCTGGCAAATGTCGCCGAGGCCGGCGAACACGCCGATTTGGTGTGGCGTTTTCTCGAGAACCGGCCGGACCTGCGCGAGAACCCGGAACTTTGGCGCAATGGGGATCTGGTCAGCGCGCTGGCCTTGGGCCTCAGCACGCCGCAATTCCGCCAGGAATTTCTGAGCTCCGCCCAAAGCTTCGCCGGCGTGATCCCAAGTTCCCGCCTGAGCGACGCGCTGATGTTGCATGACCTCAAGACGGATTCACAGGCCACCATCGAGCCCGCCCTGGACGCGTGGGTCAATAAACGGCTGAGCGGCAGCGGCAAAGAACCGGAGCCCTCCCCCGGCAGCCGCGATGGATCATGATCGTGAAACCCGAAGGCTGATACGGACCGGTTGGTTACGATAACAGCCTCTGCAACGTTTCTCCCACCAGCGCCGGGTTCGCTTTGCCCTTTGAGAGCTTCATGACCTGCCCTTTGAGAAAGTTGATCGAAACCGATTTACCGCCCCGGTAATCCTCAACGACCTTGGGATTGGCCGCGATGACTTCCCGGCAGAGCGCTTCGATGGCCCCGAGATCGCTCTCCTGTTGCAACCCTTTCCGGCGCACGATCGTCTGCGGATCGACCCCCGTGGAGAACATCTCGGAAAAGACGTCTTTGCCCTGTTTGCTGTTGATCCTGCCTTCGTCAACCAGCGTCACCAGCGCTTTCAGGTCCTCAGGCCTGACCGGGCATTCCTCCACGGTCTGGCCGGCTGCGCCTAAAGCGCTTAAAAGATCGTTCATGACGTAATTGGCCACCGACTTCGGCCGCGCCGAACCTCGGGCGGCCGCTTCGAAATAGGCTGACAGCGGCCGGTCATCGGCCAGAACGCCCGCATCATACGCGCTGAGCCCATAATCTTTTTCGAGCCGCTCACGCTTCTCCCAGGGTGTCTCCGGTAAACGTGAACGCACCTCATCCAGGAATACCTCCGTCCTGACCGGCAGAAGGTCGGGATCCGGGAAATAACGGTAATCGTGAGCCGATTCCTTGGTGCGCATGAGCGTGGTTTCGCCGAGGTCGTCATCCCACCGGCGCGTTTCCTGGCGGAGCGTTTCACCCCGTTCCAGCGCTTCAATCTGGCGGTTGATCTCGAATGCAAGCGCGCGGCGCACCCCGCTGATCGAGTTCAGGTTTTTCAGCTCGATCTTGGCCCCGTACGCGGCGTCCGTACGTTTTCGAACCGACACGTTTACGTCACACCGGAGCTGGCCTTTCTCCATGTCCGCATCGCTCACGCCGCCGTAAATCAAGGCCTGTTTCAATGAGGTCAGGTAGGCGAACGCCTCCTCCGGCAATTCGATGTCCGGCTGCGAAACAATCTCCATCAAAGGTGTGCCCGCCCGGTTGAAATCAATTCCGGTGCTGGATTCAAAATGGAAACTCTTGGCCACGTCCTCCTCGAGGTGAATCCGGATCAGCCGGACGCGCTTGCCCGGGTTGGCGATGCTCTTCTGCGCATCCTTCGGGTACGCCAGATCATACAGCGGCACCTCGCCTCGCTCACAGATCGGCAGATCGTACTGCGAGATCTGGTAGTTCTTCGGCATGTCCGGGTAGTAATAGTTCTTGCGATCAAACTTGCAGACCGGAGCAATCTGGCATTTCAGCATGAGCCCGGTCAGCGCCGTCAGCTTTAACGCTTCCAGGTTCATCACCGGCAGCGCACCGGGCAGCCCCAGGCAGGTCGGGCAGGTATGGACGTTGGGCTCGGCGCCATACGCCACCGCGCACCCGCAGAACATCTTGCTTTTGGTCTTGAGCTGGACGTGCACCTCCAGACCGATCGTGGCGGTATAATCACTCTTCATTGGTGGCGTTTTTCCGCTTGCGGCATTTATGGCCTTCTCCCGTGCCTCACGTGCCTTCCAGTGCATACCGGAGGGCAGCGTCGAATTGTGGGCCGAAAACGATTTCCCACCACTCCGGGCTGCTCAGGAGGTCCCAAAACCTGGGATCGGCCAGCATCGCCCAGTAGTCGCCCTGCTGCAGGTCATGAACGATGGTGGGGTCGGCCGCGAGTGCGCGAACCTTGGTATCATCCCAGGCCCGCTGGAAGCCCGGATAGCTAATCAGCCTTCGGAGGGCAACCGGACTGGCTACCAGCCGCGCAATGCCGTCGATCCGTTCGTAGACCCAGGGCGGCACCGGGTCACATGCGTCCACCAGCCGTTTGCCGAGCACGGATTCAACGGAGGCCTGGAGGCGAACCACATTGGTCACCCACGGATCGGGCGCCGACCCGCGCGCCAGGTCACCGGCCGGCTGCTCAGCCGCAAAATGGCCGGCGAAGCGGATCAGCACTACCGCCGCCCAGATCCAGAATAAACTGTACGCCAGACCCAGCATCGCGCCGGTAACGCCGAAAATGGTCCGGGTCAGCGGTTCCGCGTGGTCGCGGGTGCGTTTGAAGACGGTTTGTCCGAACCAGCACAAGACCTGGTATGCGATAAGACCAAGCGCAGCGGGTCCGACCAGGGAGCATAAAGGGGCGGACCACCCGGTTGATCTCGCCACCATCGCCGTGACGGCTCCGCCGAAAGTGCACACCAGAATCCAGGTTAAAACCAGGGCCGCCGGTTTCACCAGCAGCCGCAAGGGCCCATTCGCCCAACCGCGAATCAATGCGAAGAGGCACCAGAGGACCAGCACGAGCACGCAGCCGGCCTGCCAATCAGGATCGGGCCTTGGAGTCACGGACGTCCGGTATCAGGTCATGTTTTGGGCCCGTTGCCGAAGCCAGTGGTCGCAGAGCACCAGCGCCGCCATGGCTTCAACCATCGGCACGGCCCTTGGCAAGACGCAGGGATCGTGGCGGCCACGGGCCGCCAACTGCACCTCCTGCCCCTGATCATTCACCGTTGATTGAGGCCGCAGGATGGTGGCCGTCGGTTTGAACGCGACCCGGAATACGATGTCTTCGCCGTTGCTGATTCCACCCTGCACGCCGCCGGAACGGTTCGTCGCAGTCCGTACGTGGCCTTCGCGCATTTCAAAAGCGTCGTTGTGCTCCGCCCCCGTTATCAGGCAACCGGCAAAACCCGAACCAATCTCGAACCCTTTCGTGGCGGGCAAACTAAGCATGGCCTTGGCCAGATCAGCTTCCAACCGGTCGAAAACGGGTTCGCCGAGCCCGGGCGGCACGCCGCGGATCACACAGGAGAGGACGCCTCCGACCGAATTGCCCTCTTTGCGCATCTGTTTGATGAGGGCAATCATCTGTTCCGACGCTTCCGGATCAGGACAACGCACGATGGATTGCTCAACCTGCGCGCCCGTGACTGACCCGAGATCAACCTGCGCTTCGATCCGGTGGACGCTCTGCACGAAGGCGACCGTTTCAAAAGCCGGCAAATGGGTGCGCAACACCTTCTTGGCGACCGCGCCGGCGGCAACCCGACCGATCGTCTCGCGGGCCGAAGATCGTCCCCCGCCCTGCCAGTTCCGAATCCCGTACTTCGCCTGGTACGTATAATCGGCGTGACTGGGACGGAACGCGTGTTCCATCTCGCGGTAAGCTTCCGGCCGCGCGTCAGTGTTGCGAACCAGGACGGCAATCGGCGTGCCGAGCGTCCGGCCTTCGAACACCCCGGATAGGATTTCGCAGCGATCCGCCTCCGCCCGCTGCGTAACGATCTCACTTTGCCCGGGTCGCCGCCGGTCCAGGTCGGCCTGAATATCTTCAGGCGCCAGCGGAATTCGCGCCGGACACCCGTCGATCGTCACGCCGACGCCCCCGCCGTGGGACTCACCCCAGGTCGCAACCCGAAAAAGAACGCCAAACTGGGAAGACATGAAAACGAGCAAGCAGTTTAGCCCGAAGCCGCGGGGATACAACCCGGGAAATGGCGTCACACGGCGGAATTCCAGTGTCCGAACTGCAACTTTCGGCGTAGTATATGTAACTTGCACGGTGACCCATTGGGGCCCTGATTATATCTCCGAAAGGATCATTCCGTATGACGATGACTGCCGAACCTAGATTGACGGTCCCTGAACGCTTTCCGCCGTTCAGCTTATCACGCCTGCTCAAAACGGTCTTCAACCCTAAACCAGGGGAGCGGGTCGCGATTCTGATCGACCTGGAGGACCCGCGTGACCTCAAGGGGTTCAGGTTCCTGAACAATCCGGACCTGACCATCCAGCGGCACGCCTATGAAGCGTTTTACCAGGGCCTGAAAAATGGCGCGCTTGCGGAATTGGGCCTTACCGGCGGCGACATGTTTGCCTACAAGATCACGGGCGGCAGTAACCTTGATCTCCCGGACCTCGCCGTAGATCCGGAAGGCAACGAACTCAGCTTGGAAAAGGATGTTTATCTCCGCTATAATCTGATCCTTTGCATCTCGACCTATTCGGCCACGGCCCCGTTGACCGCTTTCGCCAAACGGTACGGGTTCAGGGGCGCCACCCTGCACGGCCTCAACCAGACCATCCTTCGGTCCGGTTTGGCGGTGGATTATAATGAGGTCAGCAGGAACGCGGAAAAGTTGCGGTTGGGCATGACCAGGGCCGATTGGGCCGAAATCGATTTTGTGGTCCAAGGTGAGCGGCTCACGCTCCGCCTCGACCTGGGTAAACAGGAAGCTCAGAAGAGCCACGGTTTGTGTCGCGGGGGGCCCGACATCGCCAACCTTCCCGCCGGCGAGATTTACTACGTGCCCACCAGCGCCTCCGGCCGGTTTCCGCTCAAGTACGAGGATGGCACCCTTGGGATCATGACGGTGGCGGGAGGGCGCATCGCGGACGCCAGGTGGTTGAGCGGCAACCCCCAGACCGTCGAGGCACACCGGCGGAAAATCGCCGCCGATCCTGCTGCCGGCGAGATCGGCGAACTTGGATTCGGCACCCAGCTCCTGCCCGTCTCGGGCCGGGACATCCAGGACGAAAAAATCCTCGGCACCATGCACATCGCGACCGGGCGGAGCGATCACCTGGGCGGGCATCTCACGCCGGACAAATTTCGTGATGCGAAGAACGCCACCCACGACGACATCCTGTTCGCGCCGCACAAAACGCCGGAAATTCAGGTCCCGCAGGTGCGCCTGCATCGCAACGGCGAAACGGTGGTGTTGATCGAGGATTTCACGCCGGCCGCTTACATGGCCGGTCTGCTGCTTGCCAAATAGGGGTTAACGATCTCGATCTAAAAGCAGCGGAATTTTCCGGCATGGCCGGCAAAGTTCCGCTGCCTCAGCCTGCATCGCCCGCAAATCCCTGCGGGATAATCGAGAGATTTGCAGGCGATGCAGGCTATGCAGTCGATCTACGAGACCGGCGTTCTCCTTCAACAGTACCTCCTTTTCCACTACGGAACGGCCGAGGACCAATTGCCCTTCCCTTTCGGCCCGCGGGATGCCCTTTTTTACCCGGTGCGTTGCGTCACGGCATTTGCGTCGTTCATCGGCCAACCGGGGCGTGCGCTGGACCTTGGGTGTGCCGTCGGTCGCTCCACTTTCGAACTTGCCCGCTACGCCGGGGAAGCGGTCGGCATTGATCTTTCGGAAAGTTTCATCAAGGCGGCCCAGGCGATGCAGCGAGACGGCGAGATCAGCTTCTTTCGCCTCGAGGAAGGCACCGTCACCACCCCGTTGCGGCGTTCGCTGGCGGCCGGCATCGACCGTCGCCGGTGCCGGTTCCAAACCGGTGACGCGACCGTTTATGATCCTGCCCTCGGCACGTTCGATGTCGTCCTGGCGGCAAACCTGCTCGACCGGGTCCGATCGCCCCGAGGCCTGCTGCAGAATTGCGTGCGCTACCTCAGGCCGGGCGGCACGTTGATCCTGGCTTCGCCTTACACGTGGCTGCCCGATTTTACACCCATCGAGGCTTGGCTGGGCGGCAGGCCGGATTCCGAAGGGCGCCGGGTCGAAACCCTCGCCCGCCTGCGGACCCTCCTGGAGCCCGGCTGTAAATTGCTCCACACCGCAGAACTCCCGTTCCTCATTCGTGAACACGCCCGCAAGTACCAGTGGAGCGTGGCTCAGGCGACCGTGTGGCGGCGGAATCCGTAACGCGCTGTTTCCCGAAGCCGCGATCTTTTCGTTGGCGCCGGACAGGGCGGTATGGAATAGGATCTTGTCTAGTCAAGACCGCTAGGCTCCTCCCCACCGAACGTTTTGGTCATGAGCAACGTCGAGATTGTCGTCGATGCCGATTTTGCCGTCTCCCGGATTGACCGGCGCTTGTTCGGTTCTTTTGTCGAACATCTGGGCCGGTGCGTCTACACCGGCATTTTCGAGCCGGGTCACCCGACCGCAGACGGTCACGGGTTTCGGCGCGACGTGCTCGACCTGGTTCGAGAGCTTGGCCCGACGATCATCCGTTATCCCGGCGGCAACTTCATGTCGGGCTACCGCTGGGAAAACGGCGTCGGGCCGGTTTCAGCACGGCCCCAGCAGCTCGACCTCGCCTGGTTCAGCACCGAACCCAATACCTTCGGAACCAACGAATTTATCGAGTGGTGCAAATTGGCCGGCACCGAACCGATGCTCGGCGTGAACCTCGGCACGCGCGGCCCCGATGAAGCACGCGCTTACCTGGAGTACTGCAACCATCCGGGCGGGACCGCCCTGAGCGATCTGCGGGCCGCGCACGGCTACCGGGAACCGCACGCCGTCAAGTTTTGGTGCCTCGGCAACGAAATGGACGGCCCCTGGCAGATCGGCCAGAAAACCGCCACCGAGTACGGGCGCATCGCGAAAGGCGCGGCCAGACTGATGAAGTGGGTGGATCCAACCATCGAGGTGTCGGCATGTGGATCGTCCGAGCCGTTCATGCCGACATTCGGCGAGTGGGAGTACGAGGTTTTGAATCACGCCTACGAGGTGGCGGATTTCGTCTCGCTGCACATATACTATAAGAACCCGTACAAAGACGTGCAGGAGTTCTTGGCCAACGCCGAGATCATGGACCGTTACATCGGAGATACGCTTTCCGTGTGTGACGCCGTCCGGGCGAAGCGAAGGGCGGCCAAGCGGATCATGCTCTCCTTTGACGAATGGAACGTGTGGTACAAAGCCCGCGAAGAATCCGATCTGGCCAAACCCGGCTGGCCGGTGGCCCCGCG
>JAFAUY010000301.1 GCA_019243005.1 Verrucomicrobiota bacterium
TAGAAAATTTCATATAAGGACCGCGTGCCGTAACCCAAATGCGGCGTTGCCAGCACATTGGGAAGGTGGCGAAACGGGTGTTCGGCCGGCAAGGGCTCCTGGTCGAACACGTCAAGGGCGGCACCCGCGATCTTTTGATCTCTCAGAGCCTCGACCAGGGCCGCTTCATCCACAATCGGCCCGCGAGAGGTATTAATCAAAAATGCGGTCGGCTTCATCAAACCGAGCTCGGGTTTTCCGACGGTGCCGCGGCTTCTCGCGCTCAGCACCAGATGGATGGTCAGAAAGTCGGCCTCGCGAAACAGTTTCTCCCTGGAAACGAGGCGTGCGCCGGATGCCTCCGCTTTTGCCTGGGTCAGGTTCTGGCTCCATGCGATCACGTGCATCCCGAACGCCCTTCCGATCTCCGCGACCCGTGAACCGATATTGCCCAAGCCCAGGACTCCCAGAACCTTGTCGTGAAGATCGGCCCCAACGGCCGTTTGCCATCCCCCGTTGCGCAACGAGGCGTTTTCGACGGCAATGTTTCGCGCCAAGGCTAGAATGAGGGCCCAGGTGAACTCGATGGTGGGGGCCGCACGGTAGCCGGTGTGACGGATTTCAATCGCCCTTCTCTTCGCCGCCTCAAGGTCGATGGCCGCATTCCGCGCGCCGGTAGATGCGATGAGCTTGAGGTTGGGCAAGCGGTCAAGCAGCGCCGCGGTCATGGGCGTTCGCTCACGCATGATGCAGAGAACATCGAAGGGCAGCAGACGTTGAACGAGGAGCTCAACGTCGGAAACATGGTCGTTGAACACCTTGATTTCGGGATTGCCGGGAATAGACGACCAATCCGCCATTTTCAGCGCGATATCCTGATAATCGTCCAGTACCGCTATTTTGATCCGATCCATGGTTGTTGTTCGCGTCGGGTTTTGGTGGCGCTCCGGTGCTTGCGTGCCGATCGCTCGGAAGGGCCGTTGTTGGTGGCCCGGTAGAGTCGCCCCAACCGGCTTCGATGGAATCGTGAAAAATCCCTCGTTCGGGTCATAGAGGCCCCGCCCCGGCCGGGTAAGCTGAGCGCCGAGGTGGCAAGACGCCCGGGCAAGCAACCCTTCTGCAGAAAAGGGTTAAACCGCAAGGCCCCGGCGAGGTCATCCGGTTCGTTACGGTCGAATCCCTAACGAGCCATGTTGGATGATGGGCGGAATATGCCCAACCACTAATGAGGAAGATGATATGGCTAGAGTTGCAATCGAGATCAGCATGGTATTCCTGGCGCTCGCTACGGTTTTGTTCGCCCTGGCTTTCGGAACCTAGCGCGGACCGCAGTGCAAGGCGTGCCGCGACTTCACCGGCCGTCGCTCGGCGCAAGCCGACTTCGGGCACTTGGCCGAACGCAACGGACGAGTTACCCTCCCCGCTCGGACAGGGCGCGGGGAAGGCCATCCTTTTCTTGCGAACGACGACCTCCCATCGTGGCCAGCGGCTGGCTCTATAGAGGGTGTGTGGGAGCCGTGGGCGGTGAACCTGGCTGGCCTGGGCCTCCCACACACCCTCTAAAGTTTCAGGCGACGGAGGATAGCGTTGACCCCTTCGAGATCAAATCGGGTCGGATCAAACCCCTCGCCGAGCCAGTCGAGCAGTTCCTCGTGGTCTTCGTGCTTGGGGTCGTTCACCGCCTCCAGTAATTCGTAGTACCCCCAGATGCCGCCGCAGTCTTCCGGCGGGCAGGCGTTTTCACCCGCCAAGCAAACCGCACACTTTTCTTCAGAGCCAACGGGCACGGTGTTTTCGACCACCACGTCATGTTCCCAGCCATCGCCAAAATCGTATTCGTAGGTAAAGGAGGCCTTTTTTCGCTGGACGAGGTCCGCTAGGCGAAAACGCCGCTCGTCCCGTTCCATTGCGCCGGACAAGGGCGCCCCGGAAGGCTTCGAGTAAACGTAAGGACGCTTCACGAACTAATGCAGGTGGCTGTCCGTCCATCCCATGGCAATTTGAAAGACGTCGTGCAGACGATCGAGCTTGATGTCGCCGGGTACCTGAATCCGCCGCCAGATGGCCGGGTCGCTCCCGCGCAGTGTGATTTTGAGTTCATAGAGACGTGAACTTGCGGTGGGCTGATTTTTAACGGGCGCGATCACCGCGTTACTATACCATATCAAATACCATTTTGAGGTTCGTTGAGCCCGGCTAATTGCGTGCCGGCTTTAGCCCCGGAGGGTCGCCCGGTATGCGAACGTTCGGCGGGAATGGGTTTCCCCTCGTCATCGGTTGAAGCCGCTGAAGGTGCAGTGGACATTCTCGCGCAGGTAGGCGCTGATCGGCCGCCGAAGTCCCGTCACAGCCGTGCCCATAACGTCCACCCACGACAGCATGAACGGCAGCGCCTCACCCATGTGGCGCGGTGGCTTTACTGGTCGTCTGGGATTTCAGCTTCAACCAGTTTCGCCAGGAGCGCCAGCGACTCCTGCCAGCCGAGATAGCACGCTTCGACGGGAATGGCTGCAGGCACTCCCTCCTGCGTGATGCTCAGCTCGGTGCCGCAAAATACCTGGTTCAAGCTGACCGTCGTCTGCATTTCGCCGGGCAGGTTTGGGGCGTCGAATTTGTCCGTGTAACGGATGCGTTCGTGGGGCTTCAATTCGAGATAGGTTCCACCAAAGGCGTGGCTCTTGCCGGTGGTGAAATTGGTGAACGACATCTTGTAAGTGCCACCGACTTTCGCATCCAGGTGATGAACCTTGCCCGTGAATCCGTTCGGTGGAAGCCACTTTGCCATGGCGTCTGCGTCCAGGAACGCCCGATAAACTTTCTCCGGTGTCGCCCGGAGCACTCGGTGGAGGCGGATCGTGTTTGCGGTGTTTATCGACATGATTGTGTATCCCTTCAGTTGTTGTCTGTAGGTTGCGTTCGATGAACGACTCCCGGTGGAGCAGCGCATCAATCGACGGCGGTTTTCATTACCCCGACGAATAGCGCGTTTAGTTCAGGACATCGAGCCTTCCGACGGCTAAGCTCGCCCGCACACGGTACTGCGATCTCGGCGGCAAAAGGCCGTATGCGCGTAACCGTTTTATGCAGCTCACCGCGTTGGAAGGAATAGACTCCGCCATTTCGTCGAGCGTCCACTCTTTGTGCCGATCGCCGCGATCGTGGTCTCAACCATCCGCCTGGCGATCGCAGGACTAGAAAAACCCATCCGGCAGCAGTGGGCCGGCCCGCGTCATAATTTAATGCTTGTACAATTATCGAAATGATGCCAGGCTCTCCCCATGAATACGTTGCTTGGTAAAGTCGCCCTGGTAACCGGTGCCTCCAAAGGTATCGGCGCCGCGATCGCTAAAGCCCTCGCCGCCGAAGGCGCCGCCGTGGCGGTGAACTTTGCCTCCAGCAAGGAAGGCGCCGCTCGGGTCGTCGACGAAATCGCCAAACGCAACGGCCGCGCGATCCCGGTCCAGGGAGACGTCGCTCAGGGCCGTGATGTCGAGCGCATCCTCGCGGAAACCCACC
>JAFAUY010000454.1 GCA_019243005.1 Verrucomicrobiota bacterium
CGTCAAGGGGTTTACCCTGGAATTTGATCTGGCGCCCGTTCGGACCCGGCTCGGCACCCCTTCAGACTTGCTTGAATTTACGATCGCCCCGGGCACGCATTGTGCTCGGAGCGGTGCTGGTTGCTGCGGTTGCCCGTGATTCCCTCATGAATCGGAAGCGCGTCGGATAGCTCCGCGGTCGAGCGCTTCGACCGTCCGCCTCATTTCGGCCAGAAATGGACCAATACCGGCACAAGCAACGCCGTGGTTAACCCGTTGAGGGCAACCGCCAAGCCGGCAAACGCGCCGGCGGTCTCGTGGATGGAGATAGCGCGCGCCGCCCCGATCCCGCTGCCGGCCGTGCCGGCCGCCAGTCCAAGCGGCCGCCAGTCCCTGACTTTTATCAACCCTAAAAGGAATTCCATGGAAACTGCCGCCAGGATGCCGCTGGCAATCGCCAGGACCGCACTTAACGAAGGAATACCGCCAAGGCTCTGCGACACCCCGATGGCGATCGGGGTCGTGGCAGCCTTGGGCGCCATTGAAACGGCGACCGCCCGGCTGCCCCCGAAGAGTTCAACGAGCCCAATACCGGAGACGGCGGAAACGAGCGAACCGATCACGATGCCCGCCAGCACCGCCACCCGCATGCCTCTCAGTCGCTCCAGGTTGTGAATAATTGGGATCGCGAGCGCAACCGTCGCGGGCCCGAGCATGAAGTGGATGAATTGCGCGCCATCGAAATAAGTCTCGTAAGACGTGCCGGTCAGGCGGAGAAATCCGCCGATGAACAGGATCGAGATCAACACCGGGTTGACGATCGGGTTCCCTCGGCAGCGCCGCTGCAACCAACGGCCCAGTTGATAGCTGCCCAGCGTCAGGCTGATCGCGAAGGCTGGCATGGCGATAACCTGTTCCCAAACGGCCCGGGAACTGTTTTCCGTCATGCTTTGCGCTAAATCCGTCATTTCTCGGCCGATGCCTCTTGAGTGTTCAGCCGGTGCTGGGACCGCGATCGGATAAAGTTCACCGTACAGGCCGTTGCCAGGAGTGACAGGCAGGTCGAACCGACCAGCGCCACGCAGATCGGCATCCACTGCTGGCGAATCAACTCGATGTTTGCGACCACGCCAACGCCGGCCGGCACAAAGAACAGCCCGAGACTCTGTAGCAGGACGCGAGCGGCCGTGGCCAGGTCTTCAGGAACTGCCGCCGGCTTTCGCACCAGAATCAGGGTCAGAATAAGCATGCCCGTAACCGGTCCCGGCATGGGGATCCGGAATACCCGGTGAAGCATTTCCCCGGCAAGCTGACAACCAAAGATCAAAAGGAGAGCCACCGGCATTGATCGCATGAGCTGGCCCGGTCCGCTTGTAGAAATTCCGGGTGCACCGGCGTACACCCATGCTCAAGCGTGTGGAGCATGGCGAATCTGCAGACTTGAGCTCGGCCTCGCGGCTGGCTTTCCTGCTGGTGCAGAGCGCGCTAGCTTTGGGCCATGAACCAAGACGAAGTCAGGCAGGAGGAGCGGCGGCCTTTGGAGCAGGCCGTCGAGCAACAGGAGCAAGCCTTGGACCAGGTCGGTGAGACGCTCCAAGCGCCGGGGCCGCGGGAGCAGGAACTGCAACAGGCCGTTGAAGAGGTGAGCCGACGGGTCGAGGCGGTCCAACGGGAGTTGGGGCACCAGACTACCGGGACGGTGCCCAAGGCGGGGGTGGAGACCGAGGAAGGGGAGGCGGCGCCGGAAACCGCGCCGCACGAACCGATCGGAGGCTTGGGCTGACAGGCGGCGCGCAACGGGGCGCGACTTCCCGCGCCGGACCTTCAGCGCTTCCAGCCCCCTTGAAGGCATTGACGTTACCCTCATTTTTGAGGGCCGTCTTTGCTCCGGAGGGGCAGTTGATAGGAGTCAGGGCCTTCCGTCCCTGGATAGAAGGTCCCCCTGGGGCTTGCGCCCCATTGGGACGCTGTAAAAGGCGGGCGGCATCCCCCCCTCGGCCCCAGCCGGCCCCGCGGAGCGCACGGCTTCCGTCCTCGTTCCCGCAGGGGAGAACCTTCCTCTAACGATCCAGGCGCGCAGGAAAAGTCTCCCAGGACGTCTCGCGTACCGCGCGTCTCGCCCGTGTTCGACGTTCCAGGTACCACGGCACGCTAATGATCAGTACCCGGGGATGGCCGTTGAATAAAAGCAATGTTTTCAAGATGGCGGCGCGCTGGTTGTTCAGGAAACTGATGTACCAGCGATCAACCAGTTCCGGCACGACCACCGCGATGAGGCGGCCCGGGTTGTCACGTTCCAGTTGCCAGACGTGTTCCACGATGAGGCCGACCACGCGCCGGTAAGGTGACTTCAATAACACAAGCTTCGGCGGTGGCAGTTTCGCCTCGCCAATCGACTGCCGTGCCACCTGCCTCCAATCCTTGGATAACTCCCCCTCATTGTCCTCCCGCTCGACGTGGAGCACCTCCACTTCGGGCGTCAAGGTGTAGGCAGCCTGCAGCGCCTTTTGCGCCACGCAATCCCAGCTGTCGACGAATACCACTGCGATGGGTGGCTCCGATGGCTGTAAGCTGATGTGCGGAGCGCGCTCAATCTCCCGGGCAATCCTGGCCGAATGCTTTTTGATGGCCAGCATCACGGCGTAAAGGCAAGGCAGAACGATGACCACCAGCCACGCGCCTTCGATAAACTTCGCGACCACAATGACTAGCAGCGCGCCCCCGGTGGCACAGGCACCGAGCCCATTGACGAACGCGCTCACGTGCGACCGTTTCTCCCCTTTGAGCCCGTGGCGGACCATGCCGGCCTGAGACAGGGTAAAGGTCGCAAACGCACCGACGGCAAACAATGGGATCAGCCGGTCGGTCACCCCGTTGAAAATGATCAGCAGAGCGCTCGTCACCACGGCGAGCACGCAAATGCCTTGGGTAAAGACCAGCCGGCGGCCCCTCAAACCAAAAGCATAAGGCAAAAAGCCGTCGTGGGCGAGCCTTTGGCACAGGCGCGGGAAATCGGCAAAGGAGGTGTTGGCCGAAAGGCTCAAGACCGCCAGGATCGATGCAATGGTCACGTAATAGAGAAAGCCCCGTCCCCAGATGGCCGCAGTCACGAGCGAGAGCAGGCTCTGGTAACCCGGTTTTCCCGGATCCGTGGCCACGACGTGGTAGAAGGGCAGCACAAACGCCACACCTAAAAGCAAGAAGGCCAGGATGGCTACAATCAAGGTCAGGCAACGCCGGGCGGTATCGATGACAGGTTCCTTGAAGGCCTGAATGCCGTTGCTGACGGCTTCAACCCCGGTCATGGCGGTGCAGCCCGCAGCAAACGCACGCAGGAGCAACCACCAGTTGGCCTGCTCTTGAGGCTCAGGCGCTGGCGGAGGCGGGCTCACCGCCTGCGGATGGCCGCCGGCCAGAACGATTTTGACAACTCCGGTCACCACCACCGCCCCCAGACACAGAACGAAAAGCGCCGTGGGCGGCAGGAAGACCCGGGCCGACTCACGAACCCCGCGCAGGTTGATGTAGGTCAGCAGCGCCAGCACTAAAAGGCAGATCCAAAGCGCGTAAGGTTGCAAAACCGGCAACGCGGAAATCAGGGCGTTAACGCCCGACGAGATGCCCACGGCCGTGTTCAAGGCGTAGTCGATCATCAAAGCGACGGCGGCCAGCAACCCCGCGTGTTCGCCCAGGTTCTCTTTGGCCACGGTGTACGAGCCGGCCCCGGTGGGGTAAGCGGCGATCGTCTGCCGGTAGCTGAAATACACGATGGCCAGCAGGACCACGATGAGGCCCAGAATGGGCAGGCTGAAGCCGAGACCGGCGAGCCCGAGTGGAATCAGCACCGTCAGGGCGGCTTCCGGGCCATAAGCAGCCGAACCCAGCCCATCAAGGCCGAAAACGGCCACGCCGGCAAAGGCACTGACTCGTTCCTGCTGGTCTTCCGACGAAGCTAAACGACGGCCCAGCAGACGGTCGAGGATGGTCACGGGTCGGAGAAAGGCAGGGCCAGGCATCGAGCATTCACGGGACATGAACGTTGCCAAACGGTAGAGCTTGCCTCCTTCGGAAGCCAAGGCAGCGGCATTCGATGGCGAGACCTCGCTTGGTGGACTACGTTCATCACCGTACAATCGCCTGAGACTAAGGGCCGGATTGCCTTCGCATGAACCCGTACACCCAAAACAGGTTTACCCCTCGACACTACGCCTGTTGCTTCGGGGATCGCCTTTGTCCCTGGAACCCGTTCTCCCCCGGCCCGCATCCCTTCGGGACGCCTGAACGGAAGGTGGGATATTTTGGAGCGCATTCAGCGTCGCGGCTTTGTACAACGTTCCGAGCGTCGGCACGTTCAAGCAGATGTCGACAAAGAGATTCGCAGAGGCCTCGCACATCATGGCCAATAGACCGATGTGCACGACTTCCGTCGCCAGTTCGCCCATGATATGCACGCCGATCAGCTTCAAATCCCCCTGGCGAAAGAGCAGCTTCAGAAAGCCGTCCTGGTCGCCGATGATCCGGCCCCGCGCATTATCCTGGTAGCTCGCCCGTCCCACGAGGTAAGCGACGCCCTTTTCTTTGAGCGACTCTTCCGTCTCACCAACCATGCTGACTTCCGGAATGGTGTAGATCCCATTGGGCAGCAACGGGGAAATCGCGCTTGCGCCCAGACCGAGGGCATGGCGCACCGCCCGTCGAGCCTGCTCCGCGCTGGTCGAGGCGAGGGCAGGGAAACCCACGACATCCCCCGCGGCATAGATATTTTCGATGTTGGTCTGATAATGCTCGTTCACGGGAATAATTCCTCGTTCGCCGCGCTGCACGCCTGCCTTCTCGAGCCCAAGGTTGGCCGTATTGCTTTGTCTGCCCGCCGCGACCAGCACCGCATCGGCGGTCAGGACCGCACCGGAGGAGAGTTCGAGACGCACGACACCGGATTCCAAACGGGTGCATTTCTGTACGTTTTCTTTCCAGTGAAAGACGATCCCGCTGCGCTGAAGCGCACCGGCCAGTGCCCGGGAAATTTCTGCATCCAAAAAAGGAAGCAGGACCTCGCGCCCGTCAACGACATGCACCTCGGCGCCGAGGGCGCGGAAGGTGCACCCGTATTCAGCGCCGATCACACCGGCCCCGACCACCGCCAGCCTTTTGGGAATGCGGACCAGTTTCAAAATCGTATCGGAATCATAAATTGCGCCGTCACCAAAACGAAAAACGTCCGGATGAACCGGCGCGGAACCGGTGGCGATGAGGATTTTTTCCGCGCGCAATCGGATCTGCCCGTCAGGCGCGGCCGGGTTTTTCTCCCGAACCTCCGAACAGAAGTTGATCTGGACCGTGTGTGCATCAAGAAAGGTGCACGTACCGTGGTAAATCGTCGCGTGGAACCCTTCCAACCTCTGCGTAAGGCTCGTATGAAAAGCATCCTTCACATGCTCCTGGTGGCCGAGGAAATCGGGCACGGTCACTTCCCGCCGTAGTGAAAGATCGACTCCATAGAGGTTGCGTGACTTGAGGCCGGACAAGGCCAGGGCCGTTTCGCGCAGCGTTTTACTCGGTACCGTTCCGGTATTGACCCCCGCCCCGCCGATTTCAAGATGATCGTCCACCAGCGCCACGGTTTTGCCGAGACTCGACGCCGCCGTCGCTCCGCTGATGCCGGCGGGCCCACCCCCGATCACCACCAATTCGTAAGTTTTCAACTCATCCGTCATAACCTCACCCTGGAATACTGGCAGTAGTTATTGATCGCTCAGACATCCCAAAACAAATTACGTATCACGGACGCCGTGAGAACCCGAGGAACCGGCCAAAGCTTAAGCCGTTCGCGGTGTCCGTCGAGGTTGAAGCGAATCTCGGCCCCGTCGACGTACTGGTGAACAACGCTGGATACGGCCTCGAGGCACCCATCAAAGAGTCCTCGCTGCGCTCAAGGCGAAAATCGAAGCCTTTCGCGAGCTTTCAACGTCCACGGACTTCGACCCGGCCTGAACAAAGCAGACAGACCGCGCCTACACACCCACTTTGCTGCCATCCGAGGCCGGGTTTCGGTCTATCATTTGTGCCTCCTGACCTTTTGCCGGCTTCTGAATTGGAGCGATATCTTCGATTTCGTCGATCCTGGCATAGTCGACCGTCCATTCGCCTTCCTCATTTTGATCATAGATCTCGACGAAGCGCCGGTTCCATTCTATCTGATCGTAATTGTAGTCTCCGAAGCTTTGGACGGGAGCGACAATCACCGTGTCGACGCCGACAATGGACGCCATGATGCGGATGTCCTGTTGCTGAAAATCTTTCGAAGTCATCCCGAACAGCGGGCTCTCCTCATCGATCCGGTGCCGTACCGTTAAAACCGCCGGGAACGCGACCAAATGGTCAAATTCCAGTTTCAGCAAACGAAAGCGTCGCACTTCGTCTCCTTCTGCAGTGATCACGTTTCGCATCAGGAGCATGCGGAACTCGGGCTCGACCATGGCTTGGTGCCGGAGGTTGGCCACGCGAATCATCAAATGGGGCACCCCGTCATACGGCGCAATGACCGCGACTTTACTGAACTGAATTCGCGCCGTGGGACGAGAAAAGCGCACAAAAATCAAACCGGTGATCACCGCCAGCCCAAACATGCCCACGATGATCTCGAGCGTGGCGATCAGGTGCCCATAGAAAGACTCCGGATACATGTGGCCGTAGCCGACGGTTGCCAGCGTCTCCACGCTGAAGAAAAAGGCATCGGAAAACGAGCCAGGCGCCATCTCCGCGACGGCATGTGGGCCCAGCATGTACAACGCAGCAAATACGACGTTGATAAGGAGGTAGATGCCGAAAACAAAACCGGCGAACCCAGGCCAGCTCAGGGTCAGGATCGTGTGGTACGTATCCCGCCAATCGAACCTCTTGGCATTAAGCTTAACAAATTCGAATTGACCGGCCCGGACCCGGACGTGGCGTGACCTTTTCATAGCTGATCAGAAGATCAGAGAAGCATGCGGTAATGCTCCCTGTTCGGCAAGGACGCACAAAAGTTGATGCGCGTGCGGCACGTCGAATCAAGCTGCTGGCAACGCAAACGGCCCCTCCAAGACGACGACGGCCGAACGGGGCGGCACCAGAACGGTCCCGCCGAGAGGCTCCGGCTCCGCCCGTTCAGGGCTCACCGTGAACAGTTCACCCGGGTTGCCGGGCAACCGAACAGCTGCTTCCACGGTTGCATCCTGCTCATCATTGACGAGCACGACGGCGCGCCGCCCGGTGTTTGGCTGCCGGAACACGCTGAAGTCGTGGTCGCCGCCTGCCGCCTCCACCGTGGCCCCAAGCCGGTCCCGAAACTCCGCGCGCCACAGGTACTCAGCGTAGCGTCGCCGCAACGCATCCACCTGTCTCCCATAGGCCGTCGTCGACGGAAAGTCGTCGGCATTACCCTTAAAGTTAAATGGTTCGTAACTGATGAGGTACCGGTAAAGCAGCGCCCGGTTGATCATTTCCCGGTCATCAAACCCGGTGACCGCGATCATCATCGGCTGGTACGGATCTGCGTAGCGTCCGGCCGGAACGTGTCCGGGGGTGATGCGAAAATAGGATAGGGTGTAGTGGCGATGCTGCAAGTCGTAGAGGACCTCGCCCGACATGAGAAAGGCTTCTTCGCCCACCGTTTCGCGGAGCACCCGGCGGAACCGTTCGCCTAACCGAAGGTCGCCCGACCAGAGCGTCGCCGGGACGACGTGGCCGTGGGTGGGCGAAAAACAAAAGTTTGCGCTCGCGTGGTGGAACGCTTCATCGTACAGGATCCCGTCTGCGCCGAGCTCGATGCTTTTGCGGAATTCGCGCTCACACAGAGCCTGCCACGCCTCATCGCACATGCAGGCAACGGCAAAGCGGCGCGTGTTGACCGCCGCCAACTGCACCGGCGTCTGGTATTCGTACCCGGGATGGTAATACGGAATCCCGTACGGGTCACAAGCCGCGTGCGCACTTAACCCTGCCTTGTAAGCATCAGTTGTCAGCTCAAGCCACGTGTACTTGTTGAATAGCACCAGGTGTAACCCCATCTGCCGTATCTTGGCGATGGCGTCTTTCAGGTCCTCGAATCCGCCAAGCCTCGGATCCGGATCATGGGAAGGATTCCCGCGGTCCTGGCCGCCATGATTCCAGCCCACTAACTGGATGGCTGAAATGCCTTCCCGCGCCGCCTTTTCGGCCCGCTCGGGCAAGTCTCGGAACGCCGTCCGCAGGTCGTCCTCCGGCGAGTTGATCTGAAGCTGTTGCCAGGAATGCACCTCCCCGGTCCAGGCCGGCGCCGGCGGCGGCGTAAACCAGGTTGACCGCCAGGCCTTGTAGATGTCCAAGCCGGTGTGCCACGTGCCTTCATACGGGCCAATCATCACCTCTGACAGCCGCCGGGTTTCGTGCGGCCCGACGAAACAGAGGTGCGTTGCCTCCGCGCTCAGCCGCACGGCGTACCCGTCCAGCTCCGGTCCTTTCGGAACGGTGCAGTGGAATCCACTGGCGTAGCCCGGCTTGAGTTCGAGCACGTAGTTGACCACCTCCATGAGTTCCGTTTCGTGCGTGCCGAAATAAATGCCGTGCCGCGTCCCGGATAGCAGCATCCAGCGAGTGAGAAAATTGGGGCCGCCGAGCTGAAAACCACCCCGGCCTCGGCCGTTGACCTGCATCGGGTAATTGGTCCCCCAGTAACCGCGCTCATTGACCATGGCCGGGTAAACCGGCGTGCGCCGCATCGTGCCTAGCTCAAGGTTGTCTCGGGTCAGGCAGGTCTCTCCGGCAGGAATGGCGATATCGCCAAGAATCGGCCAAGCCAGGCTATCCACCCGCAGACCTGAGCCGTTGACCACCTCCGGCCGAAAACTCAGGAGGTTGCCTCGCAGTTCCACCGTGCCCCGCAACGTGATATCCTGGCGCCCTGCGTATTCAGTGACCCAGCCTTGCCACACGAGCACCAGCACAAGGCGGTCGCCGTCCTTCGCCAACTCAAACGCACTTAATCGATTATTGGCCCCCAGGACCGGGTCGTAATTGCGGTCCGCCGTGGGCACAAACGCGCGGAACGATTCGCCCCAGGCCGCGCGGTTTTGTATCGCCCAAGCCGTTGGTTTGTGGCGCATGGAGATGAGGGCACCACTCACTCGGTCGAACTCGGCTCGAACTTGCTCATTCTCCAGCACGATCGGATTGGAGGCGATGGGATAGGCGCGCCGTGCATCCGTGGCGGGTGAATCTTTACCGGAGGGGGTGGGAGTAGGGGTAGTTGCCATAAAGAAGTGGGGCTCCGCCACGATCATACGATGGCAGAGCAAAGGGATCGTCTGCCCATCGGGTGTAAACTAGCCATTTGCTCCGCGACGCTCATACGGATGGCGGAGCGGAGAGATCGTCTGCCCATCGGGTGTAAATTTGCCATTTGCTCTGCGACGCTCATACGGATGGCGGAGCGGAGAGATCGTTTGCCCATCGGGTGTAAATTAGCCATTTGCTCCGCCATCCGTATCAGCCCTTCACCGCACCCGCCGTTAAGCCGGCGACGAACTGCCGTTGTAAGCCGAGGTAGACCACCACAATCGGGCCGATCGACATCAGCAGCGTTGCGAAGAGCTGAGGAAATTGGGTCTGGTACTGGTTGACAAAGAACGCCTGTAACCCCAGCGGCAGGGTCTGTAAGGCCGGATTATGGATGAAAATGAGCGCCAGGAAAAACTCGTTCCAGGCTTGAACAAACGTGAACACGGTCACCGTGGCGATGATGGGCCGCGACAGCGGCAGGACGATACGCCAGTAAGCGGCGAGGTTGCTGCATCCATCCATGCGCGCGGCATCCAGCAGTTCCCCCGGCAACCCGTCAAACGCGGTTTTGAAGAGGAAAACCGCCAGCGGCAGGCTCCCTGCAGTGTAGGGCAGGATGAGTCCCAAGAAGTTGTCGGCCAGTCGCAGTCTCACGACAACCACGTAAAGTGGGATGATGTAAATCTGGACCGGAATAGTCAGGAGCAAAACAAAGGCGAGATAAATCGACCGGCCGCCGCGGAAGCGGAAACGGCTGAGGCCAAAGGCTGCTGTTGACGCCAACGCTAACGTCAGGCCGACCGTTGCGACCGAGACAATCACGCTGTTGACCGTGAACTGCGGGATGTGAGCGCTTTGCCACGCGTAGACGTAATTGTCGAGGGTCGGCTTGGCTGGAATCCCGAGTGGATTGGCGATAAATCCCGGCTCAGTTTTAAGTGACCCGAGGAAGAGAACAATGAAAGGATAGAGGACGAGTGCCGCGGCAGCAACCAGGACCGCATAAGCGATCGACGTGGTTAAACCTTGGCCGCGCGCATGTCCGGCTGATGTTCGTCCGTAAATTGCCGCCACGAGTTTCAAACGGGGTTAGGTTTTCGCGGGTTGGCTCCCGAAAACGCGCAAGACGACAACCGAAATAACCGTCACCAGCAGCAGGAGCAGTACTGACATGGCGGCGGCGTACCCCAACCGGTTGAACTGGAAGGCTTGCAGGTAGACCTCAATCATGACGACGTTAGTCGCCTTGAACGGCCCGCCCTGGGTCATTACGTAGACCAGGTCAAACACGCTGAACGCTCCGAGGCACGCCAGCAGGAGGTTGATCGCCGTGTAGGGCCGCAACAGCGGCAACGTCACGTGCCGAAACCTGGTCCAGCGACCCGCGCCGTCGATGGCGGCGGCCTCGTACAACTCGCTCGGGATTGACTGCAGGCCGGCCAGGTAGATGACCAGGTGAAACCCGGTCCACTTCCACACGTCGACCAGCATCACGGCCCCGAAGGCGGTATCAGGTGAGCCTAGCCAGTCCTGCTTCAGGAACGCGAATCCCAGGGAAGATAATAACGCATTCAGCACGCCGTAGTCGTAGTTGTAAATCAGCGTCCAGATGATGCCGATGGCCACAAACGACAACACCACCGGCAGGAAGAACACGCTGCGCAACACCGCGCGTCCTCGCAGCGGCAGGTTCAGCAACAGCGCCAGGACCAACGCAAGGGCAAGCTTCGCGACGACCGTTACGGCGGCGTACCAACCGTTGTGGGCCAGTGCATCCCAGAAATCCGGGTTATGCAGGGCTTCTTCATAGTTGGCCGGCCCGATAAACCTGGCCGCGTTCACGCCATTGGCGGAAAAGAAGCTCAACCCGCTTTCCAACAGTATCGGCACGTAAGTGAACGTGGCCAGGATGACGCAGGCCGGTGCGATCCAGCAGTAAGGCTCTACGATGTAGAACCACTCCCGCAGTTTACTCCGCGGGCCCGCCCCCGGAGGTTTCAAGGCCGGCCGCTCCATCGCCTCAGGAAGCCTGACGGAAGTGGTTTTTAATCTCTCGTCACTGGGAGACACGTTCTAGCCGATAAATTTGTACCCGCTGCCGTACAAGCGTTCAAGGGTTGCCTGCAGGTTTTTGGCGAGATCTTCAGCCTTGATCCGGCCAGCCAGACCGGCCTGCAGCCCTTCCTGAAAACCACGCGTGATCTCGGGTGGATAAAACCAGTCCAGGTAAGTCACGAGTTTCGAGATCTCTTCTTTTTCCTTACGGTAGACCGGAACGTTCGGGGTCGGCGCCTGCTGGTTCACCGGTACCGCCCCGCCGTTCAGCGCAACCGATTCTTGGTCACTCTGATCGCTGGACAGGAAATCCAGCAGCTTCCTCGCCAGTTCGCGGCGGGCGGGATCTATCTTGGCCGGGATCGCCAGCACTACCCCGCAAGCGGCGCCCGGGTACTGAGACGTAACCGGACGGCCGACCAAATTGGGCATCAGCATGAAATCCAGCTCCATGCCCGGTGCGTTCGCCTCCATCACCGGCTTGGCCAGCGAATCGTGGAAAAGGTAAAAGGCCGCTTTGCCGGTCAGGAATTCGCTTTGTGCATTCGGGAAATCAAGGCTGAACACGCCCGGGGTAAACATCTTGTCGCGCGCGAATTGGAAAACTAAATCGAGTGCTTGCACGACGTCTGGATCGGTAAACTTTCCTCGTCCGTCCAGGATCTCGACGGTGCGCTCGATCGAGCGGTTATCGGTCGTCTGCGCGAAAGTGGTGAAAAACCACACGGGCCACATGTAGATCACTTTGCCCGGGTGGGTGAATGCGTTCACTCCGGCTTTCTTGAGCGTCGCCGCTGCCGCCTTGAGCTCGTCGTAGGTCTTGGGAAAGTCGAGCTGGTATTTGTTTAACAGCGCCCGATTGACAAAGATCACGAAGCCGCCGGCTGCCCCGCTCGGTACGCCCCATAGGTGGTTTTCGATGGTGACCGGTTTAAGCGCTTCCGGGATGAAACGATTCTTGTAGGGTAAATCGTCCAACGGCAACAATGCCTGGGAAGTAGCGTAGCGGCGCAGGTCCTGGCCGTTAAGCATCAGAAGGTCAACCTGTTCACCGGCCGCCTGGGAGGCCGTGTAGAGCGCGACGAACTTTTCTTCCGGGAAGAGCATCACCTTGGTGTTAACCCCGGGGTTGGCGGCTTTGAATGCCTCGAGGAGTTTCGGAAGAGCTCGATCGGGGGTCGCCCCCTGCTGGCTGATCAACACGAGTTCGCGTGGCGCCTCTGCGCGCGCGCCGGGAGCCAGGCCCGGCAAACTGCGCGACAGCCCAACTAACAAACCGGCGCTGCCGGTCCAACGGAGAAAGCTCCGGCGCGAGATGGCCCGCGCCGGGTCTGGGGGAAAACAATTGCTCATAGAATCAAGGGAGGTTTGTTTGGAAGCAGTTAGGGGAGGGTTCGTCTAGGGGAAAAAGGGGTTATCCTGGGGGACCCAAAGGCGGTGCCGTAGACTCGCGAACGAGGAGCTTGGACTTGAATCGGATGGCCTCACCCGTCAGCTTTGGGTCTTTGATGCGTGCCAGCAAAGCCGCCATGCCCGCGGTGCCCATCTCGTGCACGGGCTGCGCCATGGTGGTGAGCGCCGGATGGAACAGGCGTGCCAGGGGAATGTCGTCGTAACCTGTTACCGACACATCTTCGGGCACGCGTTTTCGCATGCGTCGCAGGGCATTGATGGCACCGATCGCCACCAGGTCATTGGCGGCCACGATCGCGCTCGGCGGGTGCCCGAGTTTCATCAGGCGCGCCGCGCCGCGCTGCCCGGCCTTCACGCTGAAATCCCCGGGCGCGATGAGGGCCGGCTCGGCGGCGATGCCTGCTTTTTCCAAGGCGCCCAAATAGCCGGCTAAGCGGTGCCGGTGCACGTCGCCGCCTTCCGGCGGGCTGATAAACCCGATGCGGCGATGGCCCAGTTCCACCAGGTGAGTCGTGATCCGCTTTGTCCCGTGCACGTCATCGGCCAGGAGCGTGACGGCCCTCGGGTGCAGTTGGCGCGTGCCGAGCGTCACAACCGGGATGCCGTCCGCCGCCAGTTCAGCCAGGATGCGGTCTCCTTCCGAATTGGAAAGGCCGTAAGCAACGACGTAACCCGCCACCCGGTGCCGGCGGAGCAGCTGGAGGTAATTGATCTCCTTGCTTTGGTCGTGGTCGGAGTTGCAAAGGAATACGGAGTAGCCCTGACGATGGGCAACGTCCTCGAGGCCGCGAACGAACTCCGGAAAGTACGGGTTGGTGATCGTGGGAATCACCACGCCGACCGTAAAGCTGCGCCGGGCGCGGAGGCTGCTCGCGAAACCGTTCGGATGGTAGTCAAACTGCCGGATGACGCTCCTGACTCGTTCGCGGGTCGGCTCCGAAATGCCCGGCTTGCCGTTGATCACGGCGGAGACGGTCTGAAGGGAGACCCTTGCCGCCCTGGCGACGTCGGTCATGGTAGCGCGTTTGCGGGGGGACTCCATTCGTGTTCAGTGAAAGTCCGCGCGAAAGTGAACCTTCACATGAACGTTCATGTAATCGCACCGCGCTTGCCGCGTCAAATCTTTTCTTGCCCGCCAACGGTCTTCGGTTCTCGATCATCGTTTGCCGTCAACTCAAACCGTCACGCCCCGCGAGTGGTGATTCTCCTCATTCTCCTCACCTGATTCCCTCACAGGCAACACGTTTTTGCCCCGGCAGGCATGTGAGAGCGGAGGACGACAACGTGGACTACCGGTATCCTCACACTTCTTCTACACCGGTCTGCGAGTTGCGTGAACTGGTCTTTGCCCCGGAGGGGCGGTTGATTTTAACGCGGCACTTCAGATCACTCCTTTTTTCGCTGGATAGTTCCCATAGTCACTCCGAGTTTGGTGGCACGATTGTAGTCAGCAACCGCTCCGTCGAAGTCGCCTTCCTTTTCGCATTGTCCCAGTCTCTATCATCGGGGCCAGCGACACAAAGGTTTTCATTTCGTTCGACCCCGGCTTTTTCCCGTCGGGTCACCCGTCGGCAAACCGACCGATGTTTATGGAGCGTCCAGCTCAGGTTTCACTACTCTCGCAGGTTAAGAATCATGTAGTAACCGGGGCGGCAATACTACTTTCGGGTTACTGGAAGGCGAATTCCGAACCAAAATTAATATTTCTCTGGTTGACACGGGTTTGATGTTTATCATAGGTCTATTACGCTTGCATCATAACCTCGCGTCCCTCGCGCGCTTTCTGTACAACCGATCAGGAGGCATGTTAGCGGTAAGAAAACACGAAACAGGTCACCACCCGCTTGTGAGGCGAGCGGTAGATAACGGCATTCGGATAAGTGGCACCGGCCAGTGGGCAAGGGCCTTACTCCGTTGTTTATTTCTGCACACTAAGGAGACTCGTCGCGAGTAGGGTGATCGATCCTGGGCGCGTTACCGTGGGCTGCTGGGTGGAACTTGCATTAGGTAACCTTGCCGGCGGTGTAAAGGAGCCGTGTAAGTGGTCATCGGCGCATTCATGTGCGCGCTGGTCGGCTCAGGCGTAACGGGTTAGCCGACTTGGGGAGGGAGGTTACCCATTTGTGGCGTCAGCCCTCGCAGTCTGAAAACAGAGGCCTGCTTCAGACACGATCGTCATAGACTCGCAGATCACGATCGAGGCCGGCCCGCAAGCCTTAGAAAGATTCACGCGCTGTCACTACAATGAAACCGGTGCACGTCCTGATGATTCACTGGGGCACGGAGGAGGGGACCGGCGTAGCGTTCGGAGGTGTCCCAACCTCCACACCGGACGACGGCGTTGAACTGGCCGAACTGACCGTCTCTTATCCCGTCTCGGACCAGGAAGCCGGACGGGTATCGGAAGCCGTTACGGCCGGGAGCCGGGACGTTCTTGTGCTGTTGCTCTCCGGCCACGCCGTCGTGCAGAAAGGAGCCACCTTTTTTGAACTCGCCTCCAAAAACAGGTGGCGTCTGCCCGTCGTCGTGGTTTGCCCGGCGGCTGAACCGCACGAATTGGCTTCGCTGAGCAAGCTTGGGGCTTTGGAGGTACTGACCATGCCATGGGGTTCAAAGGAGATCTTGGCCCGCCTTCGAGTCCTCCACGGGCGTGCGCGTGAGGAGACCTCTCCGGTGGCTCAGTTGCGGGCCAGGCTTGGCCTGGAACACGTTATCGGTGAAAGTCCGGCCTTTGTGGCCTTGATCCAGCAGCTTCCTTCGATCGCCAAATACGACGTGAGCCTGTTGATCCTTGGCGAGACCGGCGCGGGTAAGGAGGTGTTCGCCCGGGCGGTCCATTACCGCGGCCCGCGGGCCAGTAAACCCTTCATCCCGATCAACTGCGGCGCCATCCCGGTGGAGTTACTCGAAAACGAGTTCTTCGGGCATGAATCCGGCGCGTTTACCAGCGCCAATGGTTCGCGGCGCGGGGTCCTTAAGGAGGCCGACGGGGGCACGCTCTTTCTGGATGAAGTGGACTGCTTGCCCCCTTTAGCGCAGGTCAAACTCCTGCGGTTCTTGCAGGACGGCCAATTCCGACCGCTCGGGTCCGCGTCGGTCTGTACGGCCGACGTCCGCGTCATCGCGGCCTCCAATGCCAATTTGGCCGAGGCGCTCGCGGTCGGCCGATTCCGCAAAGACCTTTATTACCGTCTGAACGTGCTGTCGCTCAAGCTGCCGCCTCTGCGGGAGAGGGAGGGTGACATCATCCTGCTGGCGCGGCATTTCCTCGCCAAATACAGGGACAAATTCCACGCCCCCGCCCGCGAATTTTCGCCGGCAGCACTTCAAAAACTCCTCTGCCATTCCTGGCCCGGCAACGTGCGGGAACTGGAGAACGTGGTCCAGCGCGCGGTCGTCCTGGCCGAGGGCGTCACGCTCCAGGCCGAGCACATTTGGACTGGGGATGGCGCCGTGCAGCCGCCCGCACCACCCCAGAGCTTTCAGCAGTTAAAGGCCCAAGCCATTGCCCAGTTTGAACAGAACTACGTGCGCCGGATGCTGCTCATCCATGGTGGTAACATCGCCAAGGCCGCCCAAGGCGCGGGTCAGGATCGCCGGGCCTTTTGGGAACTGATGCGCAAGCACGGCCTCACCGCCCGGCTGCCGGCGACGCTAACCGGCCCAACCTCACCCGGAGAAAATCCTCCCAAACCAGGATAAGATTCGCAAGCTGCGCAGCCCCAGCAGCTTAGGTGTTAAAATGGCCCGCTTGCCGTCCAATGGCCAGGAGAAATCTATCCTGGTCGAGACGGGGTATCCGCTCGCAACCGCAGGCGGTTGGGCCCTGGCATACTGGATGCTTAGCAATCCGGCGTGGACAACCCCGGCCGGCCATTGGCCGATGAGGTACTCGCCTACCTTGTCGAACACCCGCAAGCCCAGGACACCCTGGAAGGCATCGCGGAATGGTGGCTCCTGGAGCAACGGATCCGCGATGCGGTGGCGGACGTCGAGGCCGCCTTAAGCGAGTTGGTGACCAAGGGCTTCCTGGTCGCCCGCCAGTGCGCCGATGGACAGACCTATTATGGCCTGAACCGGGACAAGGAACGCGAGGTTCGGCGGCATTTGAGGAACGCGCAAGCGGCGCACGAGGTTAAGCCGGGCCTTTCAAACCCGCAGAATTAAAGCGCATGGCTACTCCCCTCGACTTCTGGCAGAAAACGAGCTGGTTTGCCGTTCAAAGCAACGCGCGTCAGGATAGCATTGCCGCCACGCGCGTCGCAAAGTTGCACCTGCAAGTTTTCTTACCGCAGGTATGCGAGGAGCAGTTGGTCTCTGGCGGCGTCCGCAGGGTCATCAAAGCCCTGTTCCCCGGTTATTTTTTCGCCCGGTTCTGCCCGTGCGAATCCCTCGACGCCGTCCGGTACGCCCCGGGCGTTTTGCGCGTGGTGGGCTCCCGCCAGTTCCCCATCCCGGTGGCGCCCGACGTCATCGCCGCTATCCGGGGCCAAATTCAGCCTGACGGTTTCATTCGGCTCAAGGCGAGGGAGTTTAAACCCGGTGACAAAGTGACCATCGAACAAGGCCCGTTTCAAGGCTGGATCGGGGAGGTCCAACGCGAGCAGAATGATGGGAAACGGGTGATGATTTTGTTAGAAGCCATCCAGCAGGCTCGGTTGTTAGTCGAGAAGTGCTGGCTGAGTGCCGCCGTCTAACGCCTGGTGGACGGTGGATCTACGTTGTTGGGACGAATCGGTGAAATGCCGACGTGCGGAGCCTGCCCAAATTTAAAGCTGACGCTGCGGCAACGCTGGCCACCGGTGGTGAATGTTGTGTACTGAATGCGCTGGCTACCTCCTTAGTCGGGAAGCCGTGAACAGGTGATTCGCCGGACCACGGTCGGCAAAAGGTAAATCATGGCGACGTCTTCGGCTATCGCGGCAAGCTGTGAAGCCATTGTCCGCCTGCTACGCTCGAGTTATACTCCAGCGGACTTTAACAACGCGCCCCTCGATTTCCAGGTCTACGTACCCGAGGACTTTTTGAATCCGATGGATGAGGGCGTGTCACTGTTTCTTTACCGGATCTATCACGATGGCACTTACCGCACGCCGCCGGGGAGAACCCAAGTCGACGGTAAGAAAGGCCGCACAAAACTTCCGCTGGAGCTGCACTTCCTCCTGACGGCCTGGGCAAAGAAGGCATCCCTCCAGCATGAGATCGCCGGCTGGGCCATGCGAACGCTCGAGGATAACCCTGTCCTTTACCCCAGCTTGCTCAATACCTACCGGCCGGATGTTTTCTCCCCTGAAGAGACCGTGGCCGTGGTCCTCGCGCAACTTAGCGTGGAAGACATGTTCCACATTTGGGAGGTACTCATCAACCACGTTTATCAGCTCTCCGTTCCCTACGTCGCGCGCGTGGTGCAGATCGAGTCGACCCTCACGGTCGTGCAAGGAGGTGCGGTCAGGGAGCGCGTGAGCGATTTCCGGGAGATCACAACCTAGCCCAGCAAGACTTCCATGGCGACGGGCATAAATTTCGCGACGGGACCTGGGCGGCCGCTGGACACGCTCCGCATTTTCACTGCGCTCGGCATCCGGTTTTGGGATCTTCTCCTGAACGTGCCGATCGGTGACGGGTTGCAAGTACAGGCCCGGCTCGAGGGCTCAAGCGGAAATCCGCTTGACGCGAGGCAATTGCCGTCCGGAGTTTACGCGTTTTTCGGATTGCCGGGGCTGCGAGCTGCCGAATATCCGGCCGATCCCCCGGACTTCGGGCCACCTCGGACCTTTAACTACATCGTGACGGTGGCGGATTTGCTCGGGCGCTTCCTTCCTGCGGTCCTTGTTTACTCCTTGGATCAGGCTGGGCGCGTCCTGGCGGGCGGAGTACCAGACCCTGGGCGCGATCCGCGGGTCGCCTACCTTTTTTCAGCGCCGTCCCGAACCGCGCCTCCGGGAATCGCTGCGGTTCGTGCCGATCTGCTCGATAAAGACACCGGCCAGCCGGCTGCCTGGGCAGTACTCCGCTTACAGGTTGCCGGCCAGCCCGAAGCCTGGACGGGCGTCGCAGATGACCGCGGTCGTGCCCTCATCCTTTTTCCCTACCCGCTCGTCGACCGGCTCACGCTCGGTTCGCCGCCGGGATCGGGACAGGGTTCGATTACGGAGCAGAACTGGCCCGTCAGTGTGCAAGCCCGTTACGGGCCCGCCAACCTCCGGTTCTCTCTGGACGGCGTGCCCGGCCTCGCATACCCGTGGTCGGTAACTCCGAACCTTAAGAGCATCCTGGAGGACCAGCCGCCGGCAAGGATCTGGACAGAGGATTCGCAGAGTACGTTCTCTGCGGATGCAACCCTGGTCTTCGGCCAGGAGTTGGTGCTGCGAACGCGGCTTTCTGATCCGGCACTCCTATCATCAACCCTCTCAATTTCCGGCGGGACATCCCCGCTTTAGCAAAGGACAACGCAAATGCCAGAATACCTTGCACCAGGCGTATACGTAGAAGAAACCAGCTTCCGTACCAAGAGCATTGAAGGGGTCAGCACCAGCACGGCGGCGTTTGTGGGCCCGACGCGCTTCGGCCCAACGTGGGGTTCCCCCGAGCTGCTCACGAGCGTCGCCGACTTCGAGCGCATCTATGGCAGCCTGGATCCGCTAACGTTCGAGGATGGCAACGGGTCGATCCCGAATTACCTCGCGCAGGCGGTGCGCGCCTTTTTTAATAACGGCGGGCAGCGCCTGTACGTCTCGCGCACCTTTCATCCGGGCGCGACGGATGGGCACGCTCAAACGACGATCACGGCCGGCAGCCCTCTGCAAGGCGAAAGCATCACCCTCAGCGCACGGTACCCCGGTTCCGGCGGAAACCTCACCGTCACCTTCTCGGTTTTCGCCGGTCAGAATGTGCTTACAAGTGTAGCCGGTGCATCAGCCATCCGCAATGTCAGTCCCTACGATGTGGTGTGGATCAGCCATCTCTCGAGCCCGCTCGGGTCGGGCGGCGCATTGTATTGGGCGGAAAGTTACCGGGATCTGAATAATAACCCGGCGTGGCGTTTCCACCCGCAGAGTGGGCCGGCACGTGAGCTTTCCAGCCTGGTGGCCGGCTTCGATGACGTGCGCGTGCTCGAAGCGAGCGTGCAGGTAAGCTACCCAGACAGCACTCCGCGCGATGACTTTTATGATGGCGTCGCCTTCGACCCGCGCAACTCGAATTCGTTTGCTACCCTTTTTGCGCAGAAGCCGGGTAGCCGGCAACAGGAATTGATAGAACCGCTCATCTTTCTTTATTCGAGCAACACGCCTACGGCAGGAATCGAAATTGCACAGATCATGTTGAACCAGATTGCTCTAAACCAGATTCCTCCGGTGGACGCGTCGCAGTTCGTGCCCCAGCTGATCGCAGGCAAAACCGGACAGTTGACGCGTGCGCTCTCGGGTGGATCAGACGGGTTCCGGCCGCGGGCCGCGGATTTCGAAGGGTTCGAAGATCCGGACAACTCACAGATCAAGACGGGGCTGAAGGCGCTCGAGGACGTTACCGATGTGTCCATTGTCGCAGCCCCGGGATCCTCATTCGGCGGAGAAAGTAATGATTATAAGGATGACGCGCTGACGATCATGGATTCGCTGATCGCCCACTGCGAGAATATGCGATACCGGATCGCGGTCTGCGACAGCGCAGATAATCAAACCGTATCTCAGGTAACCGCTTACCGGGCGCGAATCGATTCCAGCTACGCGGCGCTCTATTATCCGTGGGTGCGAATCGTCGACCCCATTACGGGCCTTGAAGGTAATTTCCCACCGAGCGGGTACGTCTGCGGCATCTACGCGCGCAATGACGTCGCCAACGGAGTACACAAGGCTCCGGCGAATGAGATCGTGACTGATGCCATCGGTTTCGAGCTGCTGCTGAACAAAGCGCAGCAGGACGTGCTGAATCCGGAGGGAGTGAACTGTTTTCGATTTTTCGAGGGACGCGGTTACCGGCTGTGGGGCGCCCGAACGGCGACTTCGGATGCTGAATGGAAGTACGTCAACCTGCGCCGGTACATGAACTACCTGAAGCAAAGCATCGATGTGGGCACACAATTCGCGGTGTTCCAGAACAACGGTCCGGACCTGTGGGGCCAGATCACGCAACTCATCACCGATTTCCTGTACAATGAATTCCGGTCCGGACGTCTCTTCGGCACTAAAAAGGAAGAAGCGTTTTTTGTGCGCTGCGACATGACCACAATGACGCAGAACGATCTTGATAACGGGCGCCTGGTCTGCCTCATCGGCGTGGCGCTCCTGAGGCCGGCGGAGTTCGTCATCTTCCGGATCGGCCAATTCACGGCCAGCGCCCAACAGTAAAACGGAAACAACGCCATGCCAGCAACCTATCGCGATCGTCCATACAGCCAGTTTAATTTTCGGGTCATTCTCGGGCAGGATGGGCCCGGCCCGGACGACTTCAAGGCTGGATTCCAGGAAGTCGGCGGCTTGGGAATGGAGGTCCACGTTGCCGAATACCGGCCCGGCAATTACAAAGAGAACTCCCCGATGAAAGTCATGGGGACCAACAAAATCAACGACGTCACGCTGAAGCGCGGGGTGATCGGCGATCTGGCGACTCTCTACAACTGGATCGACGCAGTCCGCAATGGCGACCAGACGCAGCTACGTACCGTGAGGATCCAGTTAATGGACGAAGAACGACTTAACCCGGTGCAGGAATGGGTTCTGACCAATGCGCGCCCCATAAAATACACCGGACCCGCACTCACCGGTAAAGGCACCGATGTAGCGATTGAAGAACTGGTCCTCGCCTCGGAAAGGATTGACTTGCAGTAGGCCCAGGCTATGGCAACGGCCACACGGCTTCCGGGAATTTACTTCGAAACGGTAACGCCGCCCCCCGGCGGCACGTTTCCGCGGATGGACATTGCGGCGTTTGCAGGTTTCACGCCTTCGGGACCCGTCGATCTGCCGTTTACCGTCGAGGATATCGACCGGTTCCATGAGATTTTCGGCCGAGAATTGCCGCTGGCGTGGGACCGCCAGCGCGGGGCCATGGAAACCGCGCAGCTTCCTGCCACCATAAGAGCTTTCTTCCGCAATGGCGGGCGGCGCTGCTGGGTGGTCCGATTGGCGAACGGACCTCGTTATAATAAGTTTGTAATTCCTGGACTGCTGGCCGTAGACCCGGACCGCGGTTTGCACGCCGGCGTGCTGCAGGCACGCTCAGAAGGAAGCTGGTCGGATGGTCTGGCGGTCAATGCGACCCTGCTCGAAAGCCCATTGGACCCCGGATTGCTCGCGACGGACGGTGCCACCCCCGCCATTGGTGGGTTAGCCGTCGGAGAAGTCGCGCAGGCGCTGTTTCCAGGGACCGTATCCGAGCCCGAAATCGTGGCCTACTTCGAGCCGGTTTATGCCCCGGGCGGGATCTGGTTTCGTACCGCGCTGCCATCGGAACTTGCCGCCTGCGGCGGTTCCCCGCCTCCGGTGTCTCCGGAAGCCGTCTTCGCCTTGGACGCCGAGGCTGACCGGCCGATTTCATTTTCGGCTTTCTGTAACCGGAACGGCCGGTTCGCGTTGCTGGTCTCACACGATACAGGCCTGAGCGTGCCGGCCGGGGCCTGGCTTCGCGTGCATCTCGGAGAAGCCATCCTGCTGATGCAGGTGGAATCACTCGATGGCGCAGATGACCTGTCTGCAGCATCCCCTGCCAGCGCGGCGGAAGCCGCGTTGACGAGCACGACAGCCTGGTGGCTCCTGGATGCCGCAACCGCGTGGGCGGAATGTCGCCACCGCCAATGTGAACTCACCAAGGTAACTTTCGAACTGTGGGTGCGGGCGCCGGACTCCCCGGTGATGCGGATGGCGGACCTTGGATTTGCCCCGGGTCACCCGCGCTTCTGCGGCTACCTTCCGACCGATGCCGCCCTGTTCGCACCCGTGGACCGGCCGCAGCCCTTGCCTGGAGCCGCGTTGCGCGTCGATGCCGATCACCCCCGTTTCCCGCTTGCCGGCAATCCCGACGCCGGTTTGATGCTGCCGTTAGGCGTCACCGGGCAACCCCGCGAAGAGTTTTACCAGGGCGCAGACCTTCCCGGCCTGACGGCGCTCGACCGTGACGGCCTGTCGAACTTCGGGCCCGACCTCTTTCTTGACCACAATCTCCAGGGCTCCCCTTCGTCCCGCTTGCTTGAGGATGCCTTTTTTTACCAGTATCAAAATGCTCCGGTAAACCAGGCTCCACGTCGAATTCACGCCATCCTGACGGTCGAGGAGGTGAGTATGCTGGCCGTACCGGACGCCACTCACCGGGGCTGGCAGCGAGCAGCAGCGGTGGACGCCGTGGCGCTCTCGGCACCCGATCCTTTGCAGCTCTCCCCGGCAAGCGCCGACGGCAATTATACGGTCAGTTGGGCGGCGGTCCCTGGGGCGGCCGCGTATACGTTGGAAGAGTCGGCCGATCCGCAGTTCGAAGTTGGAATCTCTTCCTGGGACATAACGGCAACGTCCTTTGATGTTCAGCGGACATCGGCATGCCCATCGACCCTTTACTATCGCGTTAGCGCCCGTGGCGCGGCGGGAAAAAGCCCATGGTCGAATACCGCGAAGCAGGATTTGGGAACCGGGCTGTTCAGGTTTTGTGAGTCTCGCGATCTAAACTCACCCACCATCACACTCTTCGAGGATCGCAACCGCATTATCCTCCAATGGAACGCCATTCCGAATGCGAACGGCTATACCTTGCAAGTGGCAGCCGACCCGTCATTCGAATCAGCGCTTGCGCTCTATCAGGGCAATCAGACCAGTTACGAGCTCTGGAAAACACCGCCAGCGGCGTCATACTTCCGGGTAGGCGCAAGCCAAAACTCGCTTTCGAGCCCGTGGTCCAACACCGTGCGCACCGCGGCAGAGCCGGATTCGCCCTGGGAGGTATTGCCAGCGCCCGATGACAGTACTCTGCTTCCGGCGATTCACACGGGAATGTTGCGCCTTTGTGGCGCGCGCGGTGATTTGATCGCGCTCTTAAATCTGCCATCAGATTACGACCAAGGGTCGGCAACAGCCTATGTGCAGGGGTTACAAGCCCACGTTTCCTCTTCTGACGATCCGCAGCTCCTGACCTTTGGTGCGGTCTACCACCCGTGGGTTATCGTCCTGGATACCCTCGGTGCCACCCCGACATCGCTGGAGACGATCGCACCCGATGGCGCGATTGCAGGCTCGATTGCCAGGCGCACGATCGATCTGGGGGCCTGGATTGCCGCTGCGAATCAGCCGTTGAACAGCGTGGTCGCGCTTACGCCCGCACTCCAGGCCGGCGCCTTTGCTGCCTTCGCCGCCGCACAGATTAACCTGGTAGCGCAAGGCGCCCACGGCTTCATCGCTGAAAGCCAGGATACCCTGAGCATGGATCCCGATCTGGTGCCGCTGAACGTGCGCCGTTTGCTGATTCTGATACGCCGCCTGGCGCTCCGCGAGGGGCAGAGTTATGTTTTCCAGAATAACGGCCCGGCGCTCCAACGGCGGGTTGCACGGCGATTTGAGTACTGGATGCGCGAACTCCTGGCGCGCGGCGCTTTTTCGGGTCTGACGCCGGAAGAGAGCTTCCAGGTCGTAGTCGGTTCGGCGGTTAGTACCCAGGACGACACGGATCAGGGGCGCTTTATCGTCGAGCTGCGCATCGCGCCCTCCCTGCCGATGCAGTTTCTTACGGTGCGATTGGTGCAAAGCGGCGGCAATTTGAGCTTACAGGAGGTCTGAATGGCAACTCTCGGCGGAGCCATCGGCGGCGCGATTAACGACTTGTTGAGCCCGAATGTTCGCCCGTTTACCACCTTCAACTTCCAGGTGGAGATCGAGGTTGAGGGCGTCTCCGATGAAATCTGCGCGGCTGTCTTCTCCGATGTCGACGGCCTCGAGATGACGTTGGAACCAAAGACGATCCGGGAGGGGGGCCGAAACACCGGCCCGATCCACATGGCAGGGCAGGTGATGTACGGCCAGCTGACCCTGAAGCGGGGAATGACTTCGAATTTCGACCTGTGGAAATGGTTTGAGCGGACCGCGAGCCCGGGGCAGGGCGGGCTGCGAGGATCGGCCGAAATCGTCATGCTCGGGTCGGACGGTTCGGAGCAGGTGCGGTTTGTCCTGGGAGGTTGTCTGCCGGTTAAACTAAAAGCCCCGGCACTCAACGCCAAAGACGGCTTGATTGCGATTGAAGAGATGTCGCTGGTTTACGAGTCGCTGACGCTGAAGGCGCCCGGTTTAGATGTGCTCGGCCTCGCGGCCTCACTGCTGAGTTAAAAAGTCCCATGCCTCAGCCACAACAACTGGCAAAAGCGGAATTCGTTGAATTGATCGGTGGTTCGAACGGCCAACCTGCTTCTGAGGGGAAAACTGTGCCCGTCCAATTTAACCCACAGAGCCTGAAACTGAATTTCTCGAATCAGTGGAGCGGCGGCGATCAACCGCAAGGGTCTTCACCCCAATTTGTCGGTACGAGCACGACCAAACTTAGTATGGAGCTATGGTTTGACGTCACGCTTCCGATACCGGATGCCATGCCTGATCCGGGCGGCGATGTCCGCAGGATGACCCAACAAGTTGCCTACTTCATGACCGTACAGAACCCAAATGATCCAAACCAGCAGGCCCGTGTTCCGCCGAAGGTGAGATTTCGGTGGGGATCATTTGTCTTCAACGGCACGATGGAATCGATGGATGAAACCGTCGAATTGTTTTCGAACGATGGCGTTCCACTCAGGGCCAGCGTGAGCGTGAACTTGTCCAAACATGACTTGGCTTTCGAATTCAACCAACAACAACGCGGCGGCTCGACCCCCGGAATAGCGGGAACCACGCCGCTCTCACTCGCCAAGGCCGGCGACTCCCTCCAACAAATGGCGGCACGAGCGGGAATCAGCAATTGGCAGGGCGTCGCCCGGGCCAACGGAATTACCAATCCGCGGCAGCTCCAGCCGGGCGCACTGATCAACCTGTCAGTGTCGGTGAGCAGTTAAGGAAAAAGCTATGGCAGTTATCATCAACGAGCTCGAAGTCGTTCTGGAACCGCCCCCGCCCGTCGCGCAGCCGGGAGGATCGCCGCGGGCTCCGGAAAAACCCCAGATCTCGCCCCAGGACGTCTTCACTTTGCTCGAGCGGAGAGAGCGTAACCAGATGCGCCTCGTGGCGCACTAGGAGGACCGGATGCCGGATGCCGGAGTAGCACCTCCCGTCTACGCGGCGCGCCCGAGTATTAACATTGACGGGCAGACGCAGGCTCAGTTGAGCGATCGCCTGTTCGACCTGCTCGTGGAGGAAACCGCGGCCGGCCTGTACCGTGCCGAGGCCACGTTCGCCAACTTCGATCAGGTGGGTAATTCGTTCGGATTCCTCTACTTCGATCGCAAATTGCTCGACTTCGGCAAGACCTTGAAGATCCAGATGGGTGCGGGTCAGGCTGCCGCACCAGTGTTTGAGGGCCGCATCATGGGTATCGAGGGACGTTATCCCCACCTTCGCCCTCCGGAGATCCTGGTGCTGGCCGAGGACCGGTTGCAGGACCTGCGCATGACCCGCCGGACGCGAAACTTCGAGGATGTATCCGATGCCGCTATCTTTCAACAGATCGCATCCCAGCACGGTTTGCAGCCAGTCATCGACGTTAATGGCCCCCAGTACAAAGTCATCGCCCAAGTCAATCAAAGTGACCTTGCCTTTATGCGCGAACGCGCGCGCGCGGTAGACGCGGAGCTTTGGGTCGACGGCAAAGAGTTGCACGTCCAGTCCCGGTCCAAGCGTAAGGCGAACGACGTCACCTTGACCTATGGCCAGGGCCTCTTCGAGTTCTCTATTCTGGCGGATCTCGCCACACAGACGACCGGGTTCAGCGTGACGGGTTGGGACACTGCCTCCAAACAACCCATCGCCTTCAAGGCCACAAGTTCCGCCCTTGGGGCTGAATTAAACGGGGATCTTGGCGGTAGCGCGCTGTTGCAGCAGGCGATCGGTACGCGGGACCAGCAGATCGTGCACGCATTACCCTTCACTTCACAGGAAGCTCAGGCATTGGCGGAGGCGCACTACCGCACCACCGCCCGCCGCTTTGTCACAGGCACGGGAGTGGCCGATGGGGATGGCCGGGTTCAGGTCGGCACAAGGCTGCAGTTACAGGGTCTTGGAGGCATGTTCAATGGCAAATACTTCGTGACCGCCGTCAGGCACCTGTTTGACCCCAAGAACGGTTACCGGACCTGGTTCGCAGTCGAGCGGCCAGGAATAGGACAGCAGTGACCGGCTATCCTCCAGAACCTACCGACGTGCTCGGCGCGCGCGTCCCCCGGGGCTTCGGTGGTCGATTCTACGGGGCTTACCCGGCGCTCGTGCGCGACGTGAAAGACCCGGATGGCCAAGGCAAGGTGAAGGTTGCGCTTCCCTGGTCGCCCGATAGTGACGGCAGTTCATACGAGGTTTGGGCCCGGGTCGCCACCCTGATGGCCGGCAATAACCAGGGGTCCTGGTTCATTCCGGACACGAACGTGGAAGTTCTCGTAATTTTTATGGGAGGCGATCCGCGCCACCCCTGCGTGATCGGCGCGTTGTGGAACGGTCAGGATTCACCGCCGCAGACCATGGATGGGGCGGGACAAAACAACTTGAAGAAAATCCGTTCCCGCAACGGGGTAGCCATTACGCTCGATGATTCCGAAGGACGCGAGAGCCTGACGCTCGAGACCCCGGGCGGAAACAAGATCACGCTCCAGGACGGTCCAGGTTCAATCGAACTTCAGGATAGCAACGGGAATTCGATCAAGTTGCAAGCCAGCGGAATCACCGTCACGGCTTCCGCAAAGGTTTCGATTTCGGCCAGCCAGGCGGAAGTGACCGCGGGCATGGTGAATGTAAGTGCGGGCATGTCGAGCTTCAGCGGCGTCGTGCAATCAGATACGGTGATCACGAACAGCGTAGTAAGCGCGAGCTACACACCCGGAGCCGGAAACATCTGGTAAGGACATGATCGCTCACCCACAAATACAATGGCAGGCGCCAAACCCGCTCTGGGGCGAGTTCAGTCGCCAACAGGATTTTGTCTCTCTACGGCGGCCGGCGCTGTTGCGATTTGCGAGTGACGGTTTCATGCAGGACCTGCAATCGCTGTTGCAGAGTTCACCGCAGCGCCTCCGCGACTACGTTGCCCAGGGCGAAACCTGGCGTGCGCCCGCGGCCGGGCTCGACGCCGCACCTCAACAAAGCGGTACCCCGCTAAAGCTATTTCAGCCGATTCACGCTCGCTTTTACCTCGTCGCAGCGTCGTTGACCTGCCGGATGCCGGGCCTTCCGGACCGCACGGTGAATGTGGCGCAGGGAGAAAAGGTCAGTTTCGTTATTCGCCAGCTCCGGCCGAAGCCGGGAACAAGCCCGGGCGATTTCAGCAGCTTCGATCCACTGAAGGTTCAGGAGCAGGCCTGGATACCCGGGTCGCCGTCGGGGTGGGCAAACGTCACCGGACCCGGACTGGTGGAGGGTGAGGAGCGCCTGCCGCTGGCCCCGAACCTTGCCGGGGTCAACGGTTCTTCCCGCCGGATCCTGACCGGCCTGATCCCATCCTCCCGTCGCCAGCAATACGTCAGCGCGCGCGTACTCACGAACGGCAACGGCAGCGGAAATGGCAATGGCAATGGCAACGGCACCCCGGACGACCCGCGTAAGAATGAGCTTTTAGCGAAAGTAATCGCACCGTGGGGCAACCAGCTGGATTGGTGGAATTCGCTCCCAGCCGCTACTCAGGCCCAGGCCAATTTCGTCACCAGTACCCAACAATCGTCCTCGTTGATCCTGCTCGACCTGGCAAACTTTCTGATTACCTATGTGCGGCCGGTCTGGGACGCGATTCAGGATCCCTCGAAAGCGGCGACTCTCAGCAGCGCAAACCTGGCACTCTATCACGGCTTGGGAGCAGTCCTGCCACAGGCCCTGGTGAAGGCAAAACAGTTCGAGGCAAGCCTCGAAGGCGCCCCGATCAGCGACCCGTTTCCGCCCGCAGGTTACACGCCGGCCGCGTTAACCGACCCGTCCGTGAGCGCGGATCCCGACACCCTGCAAAATCTGATCGAAGCTACACTCCCCGACCTGAACCAGGCGTCCCTGCAGCCTGCGCCTCCGTCTCCTCAAAAGAAACCATCGAACCCAAACGGCGATTTCTGGTACGTTGTGCGTTGCGTTTATGAGCGGCCCCAGTGCGGCGTGCAAGCGCTCCCCGTCATGAGCGAACCCAGCCGGCCTTTCCAGTTGGCGTCGTTCTTCGATCCGGACGCGCCCGCACGCCAGTTGCAGGTTGCGCTTCCCGTCGACACCTCCCCCGCGGCCCTGCGCAAGTACGACAAGGGAGTTGCCTTCCTTATTTCCGACGAGCTGCAAAATCAGATCCAGCGGGTCAAGAGCCTGAAGGATTTGGCGGATGGTAACCTGGACTCGTCAGGATCCGGCATCGGGGTCCAGATAGGTCTGATCTGCTCGTTCTCGATTCCGATCATCACCATCTGCGCCCTGATCTTGCTGCTGGTGATCGTCATCGCGCTGAACCTGGTGTTTTTCTGGCTTCCGTTCTTCAGGATCTGCTTCCCTGTTCCGGTCTTGAAGGGAAAACCATAGTTATGCCGCCGGATCCCGGACAGATCTTTGGACGCGGAATCGCGTTTCCGCCGCACCTTGACCAGACCGGGCAATGGGCGTTCTCATCGGCTGCCGACAATGTGCGAGAGTCGATCCGCCTGATTCTCCTGACCGAGCCGGGTGAGCGGATTATGCTGCCGGATTTCGGTGCGAAGCTGCGCAGCTTCATCTTCCAGGCTAATACCGCAACCACGCGACGTGCCATCCAGGATGAAATCGGGCGCGCCCTGCAGCAGTGGGAACAGCGAATTCAACTCGATTCGGTTGACGTGCAGGCCGATGCTTCCGATCCCCAGGCAGTGGTTGCAACGGTAAATTATACCCTCGTGGCGAACCAGTCTCCGGGCCAAATCGCCTTGAGCATACAACTACAAGGATAGAGCAGGCAGCAGGCATATGGCGCTGGTCGTGCCCCAGATTGAGTCCCGAAGCTTCGACGAGATTATCGCCGAAACATTGGCTCGAATTCCGGTTCACAATCCGGAATATACCAACTACCAAAACAACTCGGACCCGGGCGTCACGATCCTGCAACTCTTTGCGTTCATGGTCGAGAACCTGGAATACATTTGTAACCAGGTGCCGGACCAGAATCGGCTGAAATTTCTAAGCCTGCTGGATATTCCCATGCAACCGGCCCAGGCGGCCACGGGAGTCGTTACATTAGCAAACGAGCGCGGCCCGCTGCAAACGATCACCCTGCCTTCGGGCTTGCTGCTGCTGGCCGGGTCAACCGGTTTCGTGACCGGCACGGGGCTCGATGCGTTGCCGATCGAAGGTCAGATTTACTACAGAAGTGCGCTCTCGGACACGGAGCAGCAGAATGCGTCGCAGCTTTATTCTCAACTATACGGAACCTTCGTCGACGCCAATTCGACCCTGGAGTTTTACAAAACGGTCCCGTTTATTCCTCCAGTCAGCTCTTCATCGCTTACGGTGGTTGACCTCGGAGACGGCAGCATCGTGGACGGGAGCTTGTGGCTGGCGCTGCTCGCGCGGCAGGCGGACGCCCAGGTCACAAGCGCCGTCCTGGACGAAATCGCGGGCCGGACGCTCACGCTCGGAATCATGCCGTCCGACGACGAAACGGAAAGGACCTTGGTTCCCGCGCAACCGGCTTCCGCGCAGGCGCCGGTTTCCCTTATCTATGAGGTCGCGACGGGAGCGATGGACGGGGACCAGCCACGGTACCTCCGGCTTGATAGCCAGGCTGATGACAATCCCCTCGAGAACCTCACGCTTGTGCAGCTTAACCTGCCGGGCCGCGGTTCGATCGGCAACTGGACCTTGGGTCCGCTGGAGCAAGGGGTTGGCGATTTTCCGCCCCTGTTGGAGGATGACGCCGTTAGTGCTCGCCTCATCACGTGGATACGCATCCGTCTGCCTCAGTCCCCAGGGAGCGCCCAAGGCGCTGCGCTCAAGGCCCGATTCAACTGGTTAGGCATCAATTCTGCCCGTGTGACCCAACAAATTCAGGTCCCGGCCGAACTGGTTGGAACCGGAACCGGAGAACCGGACCAGATCTTCACGTTAGCGAATACCCCGGTGCTTATAGCCACGCTGCAGGTGACCGTCGATGGCGTCCCGTGGAAGCAGGTCGATGATCTGCTCGCGGCGCCTTCGGAGGTCTTTGCCGGCTCAACCGCAGGCGTCTCGAACGCATTCGTTTACACGGCGGACAGCGCCTCGGGCCAGATCCGGTTCGGGACAGGTCTGCAAGGAGCCCGGGCCCCGAACGGCTCCGTCATTCTGGCCAGTTACGCGTACGGCGGCGGCGTTTCGGGTAACGTCGGAATCGGCGCGATTAGGAGCAGCCCTCAGCTTCCGGCCGGATTCACGGTCTCGAATCCGCTGCCCACCCAGGGAGGAACGGATGGAGAGTCGCTGGATCAAGCAGAGATGCGGATTCCTTTGTACCTCCAGCACAAAGACCGTGCGGTTTCGGCAGCAGACTTCACGGACATCGTCGAGAGCGTCCCGGGCATTAACCTTGGCCGGGTCGAGGTGATTCCCCTGCTCCTGCCGGATTCGGGAGTTACTGTCCCGGGAGTGGTCACGTTGCTCGTCATTCCCACCGACCCTAACCACCCGGAAGGGCCGGTGCCGGATACCTACTTCCTGAAAGCCGTCTGCGATTACGTGGAGCCGCGCCGGTTGCTGACGACCGAAGTTCACGTATGTGGACCGAATTACGTGGACCTCTCCGTCTCAGTCGGTTTCGACGCGCTTCCCGGTAGGGATATCGCGCTGGTGCGCAACGCGATCCAATCGATTATTCGCGACTACCTTTCACCGCTGACCGGCGGTCCCGACGGAACGGGATGGCCGCTCGAAAAATCAGTAACCGACCGGGAACTGCTCGCGCGCGCCGCGCGCGGGGACGGTCTGTCGGACATTAACGATGTCTGGATCTGGGACGGGTCGGGAACGCGGATCACTTCGCTCCCGATTCACAACATCGATCTGCCGCGCCTTACCCGCGTCGGTGCAAACCAGGGTGATCCGGAGGACCTGACGGCAACGCCTCCGCCTCCGGCCAAAACGCGCCTGCCGGTTCCGGTGCTGCCATTGAGTTGTTAGAAAAGT
The DNA here is from genome assembly GCA_019243005.1 of Verrucomicrobiota bacterium. Taxonomy (GTDB): domain Bacteria; phylum Verrucomicrobiota; class Verrucomicrobiia; order Chthoniobacterales; family JAFAMB01; genus JAFBAP01. The sequence continues at coordinate 31,998 of JAFAUY010000454.1, forward strand.
TAACTGTGGACGCGAATCAAACGCGGTTTCATCTGGTCTTCGGACAAGATGACTGGCTCGGGCCGGCCCGGGCGGTGGCAGCTTCTCAACCCGTTGAATGGGACACGGCGAGCGGAACTCTCGCGCTGCTCCGGAAGACCTTCCTTTTCCCGGCGATCCCGGGTGACCGCCTCCTGGGTCCGGCCGACCGCCGCGGAGCGGGACAGGACCGCTATGGGAATTACTATTGGATCGGTCCGAATGAGGACGAGATTCTGTTTCTGGGCATTGGAGCAACGGCCCCCGAACACTTTTGGTCGGCAAAGGATGAACTGCCAACCGGCGTTCCCAGCGGGGGAGCGCAGTTTAACCCGTTGACTCCGGCGGTTGCCGGGAAGCTGCAGATGCGTGGTCTGGCGGTGACTTCAGATCACTACCTGGCGGTCGGACTGGCCGATCCGAAAGGGCTGCTCATCTTCGACCTTTACGCCGGGGGCTCCCCGCTCGAATACCATTGGCCGGATGACGTGCCTCTCGCCCCGTTTGACCTGGCGCCCGCGCCGGACAACGGTCTCTGGATTCTGGACCGTGACAACCGGCAGTACTGGGGCCTGGATAGCTTGTTCCGGGTGCTGGCGCCGCATCCCGCTTCCTCGGCTGGGTCTGTGCGAGAGGCCTTCCAACCCGTGGATGGGCCGGTGGGGTACCAGGCCCCCTGTACGACCGCGGCGGTCGTGACGGCGCAGATGGCGATGCCCGTTGCCGCCCTGGCTCCCGTATCGATTGAAGCGCTGCCCGACGGGAGCGTGCTGATCCTGGATAACCCGCCGCTGTCTGCGTACTCCCTCGTGTATCACTACCGGCTCGGACTGCAGGTGGGAAATCCCGTGGCGCTCGACAAGATCGATGTAGAGCCGCAGGCGATCGATCCGAAGCCGTATCCGCTGCTGGGACAGGACCTGGCATTTGTTCCTGATCCACAGTCGTCCGCGTCGAGCGGGGTAAGCGGCGTGCTGTACGTTGCTGATTCGAGCGGCAACCAGACCTTTGCATTCGATTTCGCGGCAAATGATCCGGCGTTCCCGCATCAGCTGGTGCCGCAGTTTTTTCCCATGCGCAGGTTTGGAGGCAAGGCGTTGTTCTCGGGGGGTGCCGGCGTAAGTTATGACTTTGAGGATCGTTGGGCGATCCTGACGGCGCAGCCGAAGCCCCGTTTTGAAACGCAGGCGCTGCTGATGCTGCCCGCTCCCTCAGCGACGGACCCGGCGCCTGCGTTTGATGGGAAACAGCCGGGCTGCGTCTGGCACCGCCTCTTCGTGGACGCGTGCATTCCGCCCGGCGCGCAAGTCGTGATCGAACGCCGGGCTGCGGATGAGAAGACTTCGCTGTCGGCAACGCTTTGGCAGCTCGAGCCCCCGCTTTATTTGCGGGACGATGGGCCCGAGATCCCGTACTACGTGCCGCAACTCGGTGGCCCGGCCGGACAGGCCGGGACCTGGGAACTGCTGTTTCAGAACGCGCAAGGCCGTTACCTGCAATTGCGCCTTACCCTCCGGGGAACGGGGCGCAACACGCCCCGGTTGCAGAGCCTGCGCGTTTACTACCCGCGATTTTCTTACCTCAACCAGTATTTGCCGGCGGTGTATCGCGACGATCCAACGTCCGCTTCGTTTCTCGATCGATACCTCGCAAATTCCGAGGGGTTTTTTACCGTGATTGAGGGTCGCATCCAACAGGCTCAGGAATTGTTTGATCCGCAAACAGTCCCCGCACAGTACCTGGAGTGGCTGGGGAGCTGGTTAGGCGCCAGCTTCGACCTCGCCTGGACCGAACCGGTCAAACGATTCTTCCTGGCGCACGCACCGCAGTTCTTCCGCGCGCGCGGAACGGTCGAGGGCGTCACGCAAATGATCCGGCTGACGCTCGATTCGTGCACGGATGAATCGCTCTTCGAGCCTTCCAGCGCCCAGCGATTTTCGGTACGGTTGGTTGAACAATACCTCAAACGCCAGGCGCCGGGCGTGGTTTTCGGTGATCCGACCGATGTGGCCGGGCCGGGTTCTACCACCCCGGAACTGGATTGGACACCGGCTCAAGGGGCCGGGCCGCTCGATCAGCGTTACCGGGATTTCCTGCGTGCAAAGTATCTGACCATCGATCAGCTCAACCAGGCCTGGGGCCTCGGTCCGGGACAGGGGTATGCCAGCTTTAATGACGCGAGGTTGCGTTTGCCGGCAATCCAACCGGCAGGAAACGCACAGGCTGCGGATTGGACCTATTTTCTTCAATACCAGCTCGGGTTCGTCTACGAGCCGGTCGGTGCAAGCGATCTCCCGCTTTATCAGGACTTCCTGACGCGGCGGTATGGTGATCCCAAGAGCCTGAACAATGCCTACGGGCTGACGGGATTATCCGCGCTGGCCAGTTTCGACGAGGTCGCCGCCAAGCTGTGGAACGCACAGCTCGGCATGTCGTTACCGGCAAGCGGAGTGATGCTACAGGACTGGATTCTATTTGTGTCGGTGGTGGCGCCGGCCACGCGCTATGCGCACCGGTTTACCGTGCTTGTGCCTGTCCAGCTGGATGATGACCTTCCGACCCAGGAATCCCGAAAGGCGACCGCCAGCCGGATTGC
>JAFAUY010000102.1 GCA_019243005.1 Verrucomicrobiota bacterium
GGCGCATGCGCGGGCCGTAGGTACTGAAGATCCGCACAATCTTGGTGTCCATGCGGTGCGAACGATGATAGGCCATCGTCATGGCTTCGGCAAAACGTTTGGCCTCGTCATAAACGCCCCGCGGACCGATCGGATTCACATTACCCCAGTAATCCTCGTTTTGCGGGTGAACCAGGGGATCGCCGTAGCATTCCGAAGTCGAAGCCAGCAGGAACGTTGCGCCTTTGTCTTTCGCCAACCCGAGGGTGTTATGCGTGCCGAGGGCCCCAACCTTGAGCGTGGGGATGGGGTGCTCCAGGTAATCGATCGGGCTGGCCGGCGAAGCAAAGTGAAACACGAAATGGACCGGTCCCGGGACAAAGATAAATTCCGAAACGTTGTGCCGGACAAATTTGAAATCCGGGTTGCCGGCCAGGTGGGCGATATTCTCCGGGTTGCCCGTGATAAGGTTATCGATCGCGATGACCCGGAACCCTTCCGTCAGCAGACGGTCGGAAAGGTGAGACCCGAGAAAGCCGGCGCCACCGGTTACGACGGCGATTTTTTTCGAGGATTGCTTTTCAAACATGGCGTGAGCGTAGGAAATGCCACAAATGCCACAAATAAAAAATGCCACAAATAGAAGTCAGGGAAGAATGCTCGATCGTAGCTAGCCATTCGCGGCATTTCTGGACTTTCCGGACTAAATCCTCCACCAGCGAGTGGCGCTATCGGGAGGATCCAATTCGGCCATGGGCTGATGCCTCATTTGTGGCATTTTTCCGCTTGTGGCATTTGTGGCATTTTCCATCAGCTGGCAGCGGATTTCGTGCCGTAGGTATGGCGAATATCTTCCGCTTGTTCCACCCAGATGGTGTCTTCAGCGATGTTGGTGGCATGGTCGCCGATGCGTTCAAGGGAACGCGCCACGAAGACGAGGCCCAGATAACTGGGGATCGCCTCGGGCTTGGCCGCCATCCGCAGCGTCAACTCTTCGTTTAATTCGGTGTTGAGCCGGTCGAGGTGACGGTCACGCGGTTTCAGTTGCCGGGCCAGCTCGACGTCACCCTCGACAAACGCGTGCAGGCTGTCGCGGAAAATGCTTTTCGCCTCCCGGAACAACGGTTCAAGCAACGCAACCTCCGGAATGGCCGGTTCGAGGTTGAGTTTTCTGGCCCGCCGGGCAATGGCTACCGCCTGGTCCGCCACCCGCTCGAGGTTGGCGCTCAGTTTCATCGTGGAGATCACCTGTCGCAGATCCGAGGCAACCGGATGAAAGCGGATCAGCAGATCGACGCCGACGCGGTCGATCTGTTTTTCCAGGACATCGATCTCCTCATCATCGGCCACCGCCTGGTTGCAAAGGTCGCTGTTCCGCGTGAGCAAACCTTCCATCGCGCTATCGAACAGGCGTTCAGTCAGGCTTGACATCATGAGGGCATCGTTTTTCAGGGCGTCGAGCGCCGCGTCGAAGCTGCTTTGGATGTGTTTACCGCGTTCGGCCATATACTAATTACCCCCTTGGCAGGATCGGGCCAAAAAACTTTTGTGGATGGGCCGCCAGCGGGAGGTGTCACGCCGGATTCACCTCCCGTCAAAATGGGTTTTATACTAAAAACCTGGTGTTTACAGAAAATACCCGCAATTACCCAGCGCGTAAAATAAAAATTCAACTCACATCCGTTCCGGCACCCCGATGCCGAGCAGGCCCAGGCCGGCCCGGGTGACGCGGCCAAAAGTCTCACACAGCGCCAGGCGGACGGCCCGCTGCGGCTCCGGTGCGGAAAGCACGGGACATTCCTCATAGAAAACGTGGAACACCGCCGCCAGTTCGTAGAGGTAGTTGGCCAGCACGTTCGGGCGGAACCCGTCGAGGATGGCCGGCACCGCGTCGGCAAACTGCACGAGTGCCTTGGCCAGCTTCAATTCCGCTTCCGCCGTGAACGCCAGCGTGTCCGGAAACGCGAAGGTTCCCGGCAGCTTCCGGAAGATGGCACGGCTCCGCACATAAGCATTCTGCAGGTAAGGAGCGGTGTTGCCGTGCAATGAAAGCAGTTTGTCCCAGGAAAAGACGTAATCCGTCAGGCGATGCTGCGACAATTCGGCGTATTTGACGGCGCCGAGGCCGACGATTTCGGCGATACGGCGGCGCTCGGCTGCAGGGAGGTCCGGGTTTTTCTCCGCCACCGGCGCGGCCGCTCGTTCGATCGCCTCCTCCAGCAATTCGTCCAGGGACACCGAATCACCGGACCGGGTCCGCATGAGCTTGCGATCCTCGCCGAGGATGCTGCCGAAGGCGACGTGTTCCAGGTCAATCTTGACGCCCAACCGGCGCGCAAGGCTGAAGAGTTGTTTGAAATGCAACTGCTGCGGTGCGCCGACCACATACCAGATGGCGTCCGGCTGCCAGCGTTCCAGGCGGTAAAACAGGGTGGCAAGGTCGGTGGCGGCGTAGCCGAAGCCGCCGTCTGACTTGCGGATAATGAACGGGTCATCGGAAAGCGAGTGGGCCCAGTAGACCAAGGCCCCGTCGCTTTCTTCCAGCACACCTTCCTTCTGCAATGCCGCGGTCAACGCCGCCAGACGCGCATGGTAGAAGCTCTCGCCGAGTTGCTCGTCGAAATGCACGTCCAGCAGTTGGTAAACGCGGGAGAATTCCTGCATCGAACGGCTGACGCACTCCTGCCAGATGCGCAGGTTTTCGGGGTCGCCCTGCTGCAATTTTACCAGTTCCTCCCGGCAACGGTCGAGGACGCGCGGGTCGGCGGCGGCCGCATCCGCTTCCCGGTAGATCCGGACCAACTCGGCCACCGGGTGCTGTTCAAGGGCATCGTGGTCCAGCAGGTTCTTCCACCCGTAGATCACCTTGCCGAACTGGGTGCCCCAGTCGCCGAGGTGATTATCCGTGACGACCTGGTGGCCCAAAAACCGGCTGACCCGGGCAAGCGTGTCTCCCAGGATGGTCGAGCGAATGTGCCCGACGTGCATCGGTTTGGCGATGTTCGGCGAGCTGAAGTCGATGATGATGGTCTTTGCCGGGGACGCAACGGGCACCCCCAGCCGTTCATCACGCGCCATTTCGGCCACCTGCCGGGCCAGGAAATCGGCCCCGAGGCGAAAGTTGATAAACCCGGGGCCGGCGATTTCGGGCGCGGGACCCAGGTCCGAGACCTGCAAAGCGGCCACAATCCGGCCGGCGAGGGCGCGGGGGTTCTGTTTGGCCCGTTTGGCGTACGTCATGGCGACGTTGGTCTGGTAATCGCCAAAACGCGGGTCCGTCGTAGCCGAAACCTGGGGTCGTTCGTCCGGTTCGAGCCCGATGCGCACAAGTGCATCGCGCAGACGCTCCTGCAGCGTCGAAACTACCGGCGCCATGTTAGGAAGCCTGGGCCCGCGGCGCCCGGTGATCAAAGATCGCGAGGATTTCCTCGGCCGAATCGGCCCGGCTTAACTGTTCCCGGACCGATTTGTCATTCAGGAATTTGGCAATGGCCGCAAGGGTCCGGAGGTGAACTTGGAACTGATCCTTAGGCACGATGAACAAAACGATAAAACGTACGGGCGAGTTATCGAGCGAATCGAATTCGATGCCGGTCGTGGACCGGCCGAATGCAGCTACCACTTCGGAAACGTGTACGGACGACGCGTGCGGGATGGCGATGCCGAATCCGATCCCCGTGCTCATCGTTTCCTCTCGCTGCCGCAGGGCGGCCAGAATCGAGTCGCGATTTTTCGGCTCCACGCGCCCCTTGGTCACCAGCAGGTCGATCAGCTCAACAATCGCCGCCCACCTCTCGGTGGCGCGCATTTCGGGAATGATTTGGTCTACAGAAAGTAGGGAGCCTAAAGTCATAGCTCGCAGACGGAGATTCCGCACCTTATCAGGCAGGATATCTTTGACAAGGTTTCAATTGAAAGATCGGACCCTTTCTCACAGGCTTTCAAATTGCAAGCGCCAACGATTTACGTAGTACAAAGCAAGGCCGCAAATCCCAGGACTCCCAGGACTATATCATGAAAATCATTATGGCTTCCAGTGAGCTCGTTCCGTTCGCCTCTACGGGACAGCTCGGCAAAAATGTACGTACGCTGGCTGTTGAACTAAAGAAAGCAGGCCACGACATCAGCGTGGTATTGCCTTACTACCGGTCGATCGCCGAGGGCGGGTATAAAGTTAGTCCGACCGACGTCGAATTCCAAATCAACCTGGGTGGCAAACGGGCGTCGGCGGATATCCTGGAGACGCGCAGCGAGGACGGGATCCAGTTGTTCCTGGTCCGCCGCGACGAATACTTCGACCGCTCCTCAATTTACGGGGATGCCCGGGCCTACGAGGACAACGCCGAACGCTTCATCTTTTTTTCCAAAGCGGTCCTGGCCCTGTCGCGGCGGCTGACGCCTAGCCCGGAGGTCATCCACGCGCACGATTGG
>JAFAUY010000135.1 GCA_019243005.1 Verrucomicrobiota bacterium
CAAGGCTTTGTACTGAACGCGGTGGTGCACGCGGCCGATCTGCCGGATCGCGACGGGGCATACCAAGTGCTCACCGAGGTGGGCGTGCCTTTTCCCCGTTTAGAGTTGGTGTGGATGGATCAGGGCTACCGCGGCGAACGCCTGAAGCAGTGGATGGCCACGCAGCACCTGCGGCAGGAGATGGTGCAACGCCCCCGGCGCGCGTGCTGGTGTCCGCCGGGGGTAGAGCCGCCGCCGGTGCCGGTGTTTACCGTATTGCCGCGAAGGTGGACGGTGGAACGAACTTTTGCATGGCTGGGTCGTTGGCGCCGGCTGAGCAAAGATTATGAGGAGTTGCCAAGTACAGGCGAGGCGATGATCTACGCCGCCCTGCTCGGCACGCTGCTGCGCCGCTCCGTCCGCCTCACGCGACAACAACACACAGAAGAACTGTGCCAAGCTTATGCCGCATCATCTTAAATCAACTTCTTACACACCCTCTCAGCTCGACTTTGGCCATCAGGCAGCCCGGCAGAGTGCATAGGTGAGGCACTCTCGCAAGGTGCTGGATAGTTTTCCCATCTGATCTTTACGACCAGAGACGCGAAAACCGGTGTGCGTCCAATAGTGCTGACGCACTGTAGCCAGTGCATCGGCAAAGGTGGGCCGCCTCTTGGTGTACCAGGCATCTTGTGGCAGCGGCAGGGTGCCTTGGCGAACGAGGCGGTCGGCCAACAAAGTCACGAGAGAAAACAGAGCCAGCAGACAGGGCGTGGTTCGGGTAATGGCTTGGTCCGCCCATTGTCTCTGGGTTTCAACGCCGAGCGCTCTTCGTACTTCCTGAAACGTGACCTCGACCTGCCAGCGCCGCACAAACCAGGAGACGATCGTGAGTGGGCTTTGGGAGAGATCCGTACACAAGAGTGCCTGCGGATCGAAACGTTGGGCGGAATCGCGGATCAGCACCCAACGAATCGGGACCGGAGGCAAGCCGGTGTGATACCAAACCGCCGTGCGGCTGCAGACTTCAACCACACGATCTCCTTCGCCATACCAGCCCGGCACGGTCAAGCGTTGCCACCGTGTGGCCTTGTGATGCAGGAGGTGCCGCAGAGTGGGCCGTCGCTTTCCTTTCTTCCGGGGGCGGCCATTCGTGCCGGGCGGACGGAAGGGAGCGGGCTCATACAGGGCCGCATCCAAACGTAAACGGGTGTAAGCGTTAGAGCAACGCATCTATACAGGATTGGTTTTCCATCGTGAACTATACAGCCGCGCATAAATAAAGGGACATCTATGACATACTGAGCGGCAGAAAGCCAGATGTTACCACGTCTCTTACAACTTCATCCCCGGACCCGTCAACGCTTCATCCGTTTGAGCCGGGAAGCAGAACGAGACGGAGCCTATCGCGTGGCCAAACGCTTGCGAGCCGTGGTGCTCAACGCGGAAGGTCATACCAGCGGCGAACTGGCGGCGATTCTGCCCGCCCCGCGCTCCAAAGTTTCCGTTTGGCTCCAGCAGTACCAAGCCTATGGAGTAGAAAGCCTGCTGGAAGGACATCGATCCGGGCGACCTTCGGAGCTGACGGACGTTCAGCAGCAACAGTTGGGTGACATTGTCGAGAGCGGCCCGGCGGCTTACGGCCTGGACTGCGGCGTCTGGACCTCGCCGAGGATTGCCTGGGTGATCGAGGAGGAGTTCGGCGTGCAGTACCACCCCGGTCATGTGCGCAAGCTGCTGCATGTTTGGGGCTTTTCGGTGCAGCGGCCCCGCCGTGTGTTGGTCCGCGCCGATCCCGCCGCGCAGCAGCGTGGGCAGCGCCGCACCTATCCCGCTCTCAAAAAAAGCGCAAGCCCGGCACTGGGCGCTGCTCTTCACCGAGGAAGCCAGCTTCCGGCAGGACTCCACGCTGCATGCCACTTGGAGCCGGGTGGGCTGCCCCGTGGAGGTCCCGGTGACCGGCGAGCGCAAGAACGTGAAGATCTTTGGAGCCGTCGAACTCTGGCGAGCACGGTTTGATTATCGCCAAGAGACGGTCTTTAATGCCGTAACGTACCTGAGCTTTCTCGAACAACTCGCCCGGCGCTATCACCGTCAAGGAGCGGTTCTGATTCAGGACAATGCTTCTTATCATAAAAACGCGGAGGTCTGGGCCTGGTTCCAGTCCAACCGGCACTGGTTGGAGGTGCATCAGTTGCCCGCCTACTCGCCGGAACTCAACCCCACGGAACGGCTCTGGCAGCATACGCGCAAAAATGGGACCCATAATCGCTTCTTTCGTAACCGAGACGAATTATGGTCTACCTTGACGCGCGTCTTCGGAGAGATGCAATCCGACCCGCAAATTATTCAGTCCTATTTGCTTCCTTTCTGTTGACTTTTATGTCCCTTTATTTATGCGCGGCTGTATAGCACCTTTGTAAACGATTGATTCTGATTAGATAACGGCACTCGATGACCGAACTGAAAAGCAAGGAAGTCGGGCAAGATCAGAGTTAGGAGGGTTCCTCAT
>JAFAUY010000252.1 GCA_019243005.1 Verrucomicrobiota bacterium
TGTCCCGCCTGACCGACATGCAATTGGGCTTTATGGTCGGTGCGAAAACTTGTGGGTAAAAGTCAGTAGACCAACCCCACCTTACATCTCGGCTGGAATTCTGGTGAAGTTAGCGGATGACCGAACAAGAGCAGGCGGTTACTCCAAAGCAGCGGCGCAGGCATTGTAGGGCCGGCGTGAACGATCCGGACGAAATCCTCACGTTAGACAGCCGTTCGATCGACCCCCCGGTTTTCGCCAGGGACTTCGCTAGCGTGAGCCGGGCTTCAATCCATTTGACCCCCGGTTCGACGCAACCCTCAGTTCGGAAACCGCCCCGCGGCCAGAAATCGTTCGGCGCACCGGCACGCTTCTTCAAAGCAGGCTTCCAAACCCCCGGGAGTGGCTGACGCGTAATCCACCCCCAGCTCGGCCAAGTCACACGAGGGCTGCGCAAAGTGCAGCCGTGCGTCCTTCCAAACCGGTGGGAGCGGTGCGCTGGTAAACAGGTCTGGACGCAAGGGCCCGAACTCGGTGCCGATGACGAGGACGTCCCGGTAACCCCGCTCGGCCAACTCGAGGGCGGGGCAGAGGCACGTGTAACTGGCATCGAGGTACGGCTGGCCCTCGATCGTGGCGGGCAAGGGCCAAGCATGGAGCATCCGGGTGGTTGCATAGGCCACTTCATCAAAATTTGCCCGCGTCAACGGGCGGGTTCCGGCTTGCGCCGTCCCGAACAGTTCCCGGGCGAGATGCGCGTCGCGCCATCGCGCGTTTCCCCGGGCGGCCTCCACCAGCAGGCGTCGGCCCAGTTTACGAGCGTCCGGGCCTTGCGTTTGAGCGCTGGCCTCCTCCGTGATCACTCGGGTGACGGCGACCAGGAGCCGCGCGCTCGGGCCGGCAAAGAGGAGCGCTTTTAGCTGCGGCCCCAACCGGGCGATGCTTTCCAAAATCACGTCGCTCATGGTGGTACCCTCCTTTTGCAGCAGCTGCGCGCCGACCTGCCAGAGGCTGAGATCAAGGCTGCGAATCGCACCCACCGCGGCGTAGCCGGCGGGGAAAAACGACGAGGAGGCGCAGCCGTAGGCGCGGGCGCGGAGGCCCCGCGTTTCGAGCGCATGGAGGAACCCATGGACGAAAACGCCCTTGAAGCCGCCCGCCATGCAGGCAATCGCCCAGGGCTCGGCGGATTGGTTTGGTGAAGGATGGCCGGAGGCTTGCATACGCGAGACGACTCATCTCACAAACCGGCGGTTTGTGCGAAGCTCACGGTAGGGACGAACCTGCGTCCATCGCTTAACGCGGCCCTGATTAAAGTCCGATTTTGGCTCTGCGCGAGGCCATGCGCCAGACCAAGCCAACCCCAGCTGGATTTTCGCCGATGCCCGGCTCGGCGGCGGCCATTCTGTCCGGGTGCACCGACACGACGCGCCGCTTCTGCCTGCCGGTGCATCGGGTTTCCGTCCTGACGTGACTTTCTCGGGCCGTTTACGAGCAAACAGGGTCCTCAAAGGCGCTGTAGTTTCCTTTTTGTGCACGGACCCCAGGTGCGTTTTTATCGACGGCGCCCAAGCGTCCGGCTGGCGCGCTCAACCCCTGATGACCGGCACAAAGAGAGCAGCGACCGGGCCGAAAGCTTTCTGTGTGCCTTTTGCGTCTACAAGAACCCGCGAAGGGCGGCACCCGTCGCCGCCGTGGCGGTAGTTTGCGCCCGGCCTTTACGCGCGCGGCGCTGCTTAGGCGCTCCCGCTGCGGCCTTTCCACCGTGGGCGGCGCTTCAGGAAGCGGCCGCATCAGCCTGCGCCGCTTGGGTCGCAATCGGCCTTGTCAGAACGCAAGGCGCTCTTGTTAATTTGGGACAACGCGGCTTGGCATAACAGTCAGCGGGTGCGCGCCTGGATTCGGGCGCACAATCGACGGGTTAAACGCGAAGGAGGCGGCGTGCGCACCGTGGGGTGTGCCTTGCCGACCAAGAGCCCGTGGCTGAACCGGATTGAGCCCTACTGGATTCACGGCAAACGCGCCATCCTCGAAGCGGAGCGCAAACTGACGGCGGCCGAAACCATCGAGCGGGTCTGCGCTTACTTCGGCTGCGAAGAGTTCCCGCCGCTCGCCCAACAGCTCGATTGAAACTGCACCAGCGGCGTATCTACGGGCCATGTCGGGCTTTTCGAGCGGGCGCCGACGCGGCACTTGCGCTCAATGGCTGCAGATACCTCGGCAGCTTTGAAGCGCACGCTTCTGCCGAGCCGGTAAAACGGTATTTGGTGGGCCGCCCGGAGGCGCTTGACCGTCCGAGTGCTGAGCTGGAGCGCTTCAGCAACCTGTTTTTCGGTCAGAAACTCGTGGAGCGGGTCCGCTACATTAGCGGTAACGTTTGGGGTAAGTGGATGAGGCAAGGGTTTCGGTGTGGGTCGTGCACAGCTCCCGTGGGTGCGCCCGTCGTGCACTTCGCACTACCGGCCGGACCCGCTGAAGTGGTCCGAGCAACACATTGCCTCTCTGCCGCGCTCCGAGCTGCGGCGGCGCGAACAATCAAACCTGTTGACGCCGCAAACATTCGTTATTGAAACTTAAAACTTGGTTCTGGTTCTGGAAAGTACCAAAAAGATGCCGGGCGGCTTCCACACAAAATCCACACAATTTTTTTGGCATTTTGGGTCACCCGGAGGCACTTACGGGCACCTCGTGTCACGAACCTCCCCTCGGAAGCGACTCTATAAACTCGTGTCCCCGCCGGGAATCGAACCCGGATTTAAGGTTTAGGAAACCTCCGTTCTATCCGTTGAACTACGAGGACGGTTGATGGTTAAACGATTCACGAGGAAATTGAGGGGTTCCCAGGCGCTGGTTTTGCCAGGTGCGGTTTTTTCCCTTCATCCTCGGTGGCGTTCACCGGCGTTCAGGTAACGCGAAAATCCGAACTCCGCAACGCATAAGAAAGTTGCCGCGGTCTCTTGGGGATGACCCGGGCCGTGCGCGCGACCGTCGCCGGCACATTCCGGCGCTTGGCCCGGTCCCTCCTCGGCGGGGCCGTCCTGCAGGTCAGGCAAAAGCACCGGGGGGCCATTGGGCGAATGCGGTGCGGAAACCGGGTATGGGCTGCTCCGGGAAAGGCGCTGGAGGCTGCTTTTAAGTTGCTGTTTTCTCTCATTTTATACGCTTATATTAGTAATTATGGAAATTAAAGACTGGGCTGATGAAATTGATCGCCGCACCAGCGTCGGCCCGCCATTCTCGGGCGAGTTATTGCAGGATTTTCCATATGCAACGCTACGCCTCACTTTTACACAGCTCGCTTCTGGTTGTGTCGGTGTTGACCGCCTCATTGTTACTGGGCGGTAAAGCACAGGCACAATTGGTAAATGGTGACTTATCCAGTCCCGGTTTGCCGCCCGGAGTAACCGCAGAAGGGCTCATCCCCAGCGGTCAAAACTCGAGTACGTCCCTGACGGGTTGGACAGTCACTCGCAGTGACCTTGCCGACTCAAACGTATATTACTACACATCAAATTCGGACGCTTTCTTTCTTCCCAACCCGCCCCCCGGTTTCAACTTCGCGGTACAACTGGATAGCAGTACGGGTGATGGATCAGAGGAGCGGTTCACTCATGGCGCCACGCTCAGCCAGGCATTGTTTCTGGCCCCCGGCACTTACCAATTAACCTTCTCTATCTCTACTGAAGTCGGGTCAAACAATGGGGTAGACAAAGGCGGCACGTCCGGCGTTCTGGTAAGCCTGACGGGTACCGGGATCACCAGCGGCAGCTTGACTAGCGCAGAGTTCACCACCACGAGTACGGTTCCAGCAACGCGCGCCACTGCCCCGTGGACGCAGGAAACGGCTGATTTTACCGTGGGAACCGGCGGCACCGTGACACTCGCGTTCCAGGACGATCCCAATTTAAGCCTGGGTAATAACCTTCGCAGTTCGAACATTTCCGTGGGCGGCATTTCCATCACGCCCATTCCCGAGCCGGCCCCGCTGACCCTGATCGGGGTCGGGGTGGTATCGCTCGTCGGGTTCCAGAACCTGCTGAAGCGGCGTCGCGCCTGATGCGAGCGAGCCGGAGAACACCCCGTTCACCGGTTTTTCCGTTTAGCGCTGCCCGGTTTAGTTCTTGCGCGCCTCCCGCGAAAGGAGGCGCGTTTTTTTTGCGGACCGACCTCAGCTCAGCGCCCCGGTTCGGCCTGCCCGGCCAGAAAGGTCTCCAGTTCGGCCCGGGTGGGCAGGCCGGCGTAGTCGCCCTGGCAAGCGACGCAAAATGCGCCCAGAGCGGCGCCGCGACGAACGGCATCCGCAAAGTCGAGGTTGTCGAGCAACCCGGAGATGACCCCGGCACAAAAGGCGTCGCCCGCTCCGACCGGATCAACCTCGGGCACCGCAAACGGCGGTACCGTGCCCCGTCGCGGGCCGTCGGCAAACCGGGCACCCTCGCCGCCGAGTTTAATCGCCACCTGGGTGGGACCTAATTCGAGCAACCGTTCCCGTGCACGGTCGAGGTCATTCGTCTCCGCCAGAAGTTCGGCCTCTCCCTGGCTCGGCAACAACACGTCGCTACGCCGGGCGATTTCCAGCAGGACCGGGCGCGCATCCTTAACACCCCAGAGCCGGAACCGCATATTCGGGTCAAAAACAACTTTGGCCCCTTTGGTTCGAAACTGGTCGATCACCGCCAGGGTCAATTCACGATTCGATGGACTTATGGCAGGGGTGATACCGGTAACGAACAGGTACCGAGTCTCCAAATCCGCGAACTGCTCCGGCCGGAGCGCAGCGGCCGCCGAGTCCTTCCGGTAATAATAAACTTTCGTCGCATTGCCCGGACGCACTTCCTTAAACATGAGCCCGGTGGGCGCCACCGGGTCCCGCTCCACCCGGCTGACGTCGATGCCCTCGCCGCGAATCACTTTGAGGACCCGGCTGCCGAACGGGTCCGCGCCGACCCGGCTGATCCAGCTAACCCGGTGTCCCAAACGGGCCAAACCGATGGCTGCGTTGGATTCCGTACCGCCGACGGAGAGATGGAGGCTCGCCGCCATTTCCAGGTTAGGCACGTCGAGAGGAGAAAGCAGGAGCATCGCCTCCCCAAAAGTGACGACGTCAAAAGAGGAGTCGCTCATGAACGCGCCTGGCGTGCAGCCTCAAGGAGGCGGTCGGCAGCGGCGGCGCACGCCTCAAGGTCCTCATTGCGTTTTGGGATCAATGCCCCACCGACGCCGACGGCCTGCACCCCTGCGGCAAAGAATTCCGGCGCATTCTCGGGCGTGACGCCGCCGGTGGCCACCAACCGGGCCGAAGCCAAAGGGCCCAGGATCTCACGAAAATATTTCGGCCCTAACGTAGCGGCCGGAAAGACCTTGATGTAATCCGCACCGGCAGCCATGGCGTTATAGATTTCCGTCGGGGTCATCGCACCCGTAAATATCGGGATTCCGTGGGCGCGGCTGATCGCGATGACGTCCGGGTGGAAATTGGGGCTGACCAGAAAATCCGCTCCTGCCGCTACAGCCTCATTTGCCAATGACGGATGGGTTACGGTGCCCGCACCGAACATCGCGCCCTCCGGACGCCTGACGCTTCGAATCACGTCGGCAGCGCCCGCCGAATCCATCGTCATCTCGATCAGGCGAATTCCCCGGCCGAAAAGCATTTCCACGCAGGCGTATACGTCGATCTGCGGCCGGCGCAGGATCGCAATCACGGGTGCCGCATGCAGAGCCTCCGCAAGTTGATGCTTCATAAGCGCGCGGTAAAGGCCGGTCAACCGGCGCCTGATGGACCTGTGTGATCGGTGCCGCCAACCGGGCTTTCCTTCATGAATTATCTTATTAACGAACCTCGGGCAACTAGTCACACCAAAGTCGACGCCGGCGGAAGTCGATGCGGACCGGTCTTATCTTTGGACGCCGTAGTCTTTGGCCGCCTGGACAAGCGCGGCCGTGAGATGGTCGACGTCCTTGTCGGCCACAAACAGGCTGATCGCGTCGTTCATGGCTTGTTGAAAGGCGGCCGGGGCAGCCTCTCCATGCACGCAGCTCGGCACCAGGTTAGCCTTGGCGAACGACGCCATCGACCACTGCAGGTAGTCACCAAACTTGCTTTTGTCCACGTCGGTGCGGGCCGGAATGGCCCCCTTCAGCGGGTCGAACGCTTCCTGGGCCTGTTTGCTCCCGATTAATCGCAACCACGCCACCGCCTCGGCCGTGTCCGGCGCGCCTTTGCCCAGGGTAAATCCGTCTGCCACGACGATGAAACTGCCCTGGGTGCCGGGATGGTCGACCCAGCCGAAATCCTGATTTTCTTTCAGGCCCGCCTTGATCATTTCGCCGTAGGTCCAATCGCCCATGCAGGTGAAGGCGGCTTTGGCCCCGATGACCGCGCGAACCGCCCCATCCCAGCTTAAAGCCGAGTGGTCCGGGTTTTGGTAGTCCAGCAGCCGGCCATAGGTCTGAGCCGCCTGCTTCACTTTCGGGTCGTCAAACGCCAGTTTGCCGCTAAACAGGTCGTGCCAGCCCTGGGGTCCCAACACCCCCAAAAGTGTGTTTTCAAAAATTTCGGCCGTGGCCCAGATGCCGGAGTCACCTACCGCCAGCGGCACGATGCCGGCCGCTTTGAGCTTTTCGGCGGCCGCAAAGAACTGGTCAAAGGTGAGCGTGCCATCAATTTTGATCTGGTTTTTCTCGAGGACCTTTTTGTTGTACCAGAGAACGTTTCCCCGGTGCACCCCGACCAGCACGGCGTACATGTCGCCGCTTTTGGTTACCTCGTCGATCAAACTTTTGGGCACGACCTTGTTCCAGCCTTCGCTCTCGTAGAGATCAGTCACGGGGTCGCAGGCTTCCAAAGCGACGTAGCGCGCCAGGAGTTCGTAACCCGGGTGGGTTTGCCACGTATCGGGCGGGTTACCCTCAGCCAAGCGGGTCTGCAGGATGGGCCGGGCGGCCGAACCGCCACCGCCGGTTACGGCGGCATTGATGATTTCGACCCCGTGATTTTTCTCTTTGTACATCCGGAAAAGCACGTCCAGGGCCGCAGCCTCGCTGCCGGAGGTCCACCACGAAAATACTTCAAGGGTCTTACGGTTGGCGGCATCAGCATCCGGGCACCCCTGGATAAGCGCTGCCAGGGCCGCGCCCAGAATGGACGAACGGAGTAGGGTCTTCATGCGGATTAAAGGGAATTGCCTGAACGGTGAGGTTCTCTGCTAACTGATCGTGGCTCACCGATGACTGGTCGTGACAATCGGCGCCCCCCGCATCCGGCCGCGCGCGCCGCCTTCCCCGGCGACACACCGCCCCTGGGAGCCGCGAATCCGGAAGTGGATCTCCCCGGGGATGAACCGCCGTTTGATCCGCGACCGGGATTACTCCTCTGCGGCGGCGATCATCTCCCCGGCGACCAAGCTTTCTTCGAGGTTTGCCGCGGTCAACCCTTCATCCGCAGCGATCCCGCTGACGCCGATAACGGCCGTGTCGACCGTGACGCGCGTTCCTGAAACCAGCATTGGACCGGTCGTCACCCGTGCATTTCGACGGTAGCGTCCCCCCAGGATGTAAACCTCGGCGGCGCCATCGGCCGGGAGGGCTGCCGGCACCCCGAGGTTGTTGGTTACGATGGTCAGTTTGAGCCGTTCCAGGTTCCCCGAAAAAATACTTGTGGTTGAGCCCCCGTTGATCAACAACGTCTCGCCATCGTGGATCAATTTGCGAGCCGCCCGCGCGATCCGTTCTTTCTCCGGCGCCTGCGGGCATGGCACCGGCCCCGACCAGGGGCCGCTGCGGCCAAGCGTTCTATGGTGCGAAAAGACCCTCCCCCCAGACCCAGGAGTGCTGCGAAGAGTCACAGGAAGGCATGTGCAAAGGCTGCGCGAATCACCCTCCTCGACGACAAAAGATGCACTTACCAAGATCACCTGGCTTTACCACCACCGGAAACTGACCCAGGAACAAATCGCTCAGGAACTCGGTTTATCCAGGACCAGCATCGTGCGCTTTCTGCGTCAAGCGGCCGACGAAGGGCTCGTGACGGTGTCGCTGCGTCTGGATGACCTCCGGCGGATGGAGTCATCGACTCGGCTCGCCGAACGGTTCGGCTTGAAAGAAGCTTTTATCGTGCCGACCTCGAAGGCAGACAGCGAAGCCGACGGGATGCGCTCGGTTGCCAGGACGGCTGCCCTTTACCTCCGGAACCGGCTCCGGCCGCATCAGATTCTGGCGATTGCCTGGGGAAAGACCATGCTCGAAGTCGCCCGCGCCCTCGATGAGAACCAGATGGAGGGCGCGGTGGTGGCCCAATCGATCGGTGGCCTGAATAGCGGAGAAGCTTTTAATCCGTTGCAGGTCACGTCCTTGATCGGTGAAAAGCTTCACGCGCGAATTTATTACCTGTATGTACCGGCGGTGGTTGACACCAAAGAACTGAAAGACATCCTGCTCGCCAACTCAGGCGTTCGTGCGGCCTTGGACGTTGCCCGCCAAGCCTCGTGTTTTATGGCCAGCATCGGGACGGTCGAAAACAATGCCACGGTCGTGCAAACGGGGTTTCTGGATATTTCAACCCTCGACCGGCTGAAGGCCCGCGGCGCGGTTGGAGATATCTCCGGGCATTACTTTGACCTTCACGGCAGACCGGTCCGGGGCGACATTGAAGACCGGATCATGGCGCTTTCCTGGGAGGACCTGCAACGGCTCGAAAACGTCGTGGCGGTGATTTGCGGTCGTCACAAGTTGAGGGCGGCCCTTGGAGCGTTACGTACCGGACTCCTCGATGCCTTGATCATCGACGAACCAACCGCGATCGCGGTCCTGGAGTCGGATGGCGAAAAGGACGTCGCCGCGCCCTGAACCGCCGGCATGGAACC
Organism: Verrucomicrobiota bacterium; assembly: GCA_019243005.1. Taxonomy (GTDB): domain Bacteria; phylum Verrucomicrobiota; class Verrucomicrobiia; order Chthoniobacterales; family JAFAMB01; genus JAFBAP01. Next base: position 8,844 of record JAFAUY010000252.1, read on the forward strand.
TGGAACTTTGGCCGGCTGAACCTGGCCGGGCTGACGGGCACCGTGCAACGCCGCCTGGTGGTCGGCCGGCGAAATTTTGTTCGTCCCTTGAATGGGTGCCGTCGCGCGCTCGTCGAAAAAGGACAGTCAGTTGGGTCAGATCAGACGCGTGGGCCGGTTATCCGGGCGGGGCGGTGGGAGGAATTTCATAGGCCGCGCACGGGTGGACCGGCAGAAGGCCATGGTCTCCCTGTCTGACGAATGCATCTAATAGATATGAAAATTAAAGCTCTATTCCTTGCCGCTGCCGTGCTTGGTTCCGTTGGGTTCGTGCGTGCGGATGAAGTGATCCAGTTTACGACGCTTCCTCAAACTGTCCAAACCACGGTTGTCCGGGAGACCCATATTTCCAGCCCGACCGCAGTCACCCGTGTAATCCGGGAAGGCGACGGCGTTTACGCGGTTACGGTCCGGGGCGATAGCGGCTCGAGAGTCGTTTACGTGAATGACGCAGGTACGATTGTGGAGCATCCGGCCGCCACGACGACGACGACCACAACCACCACTCAGGAAACGCAACCGGCAACCGATACCGGTACCGTTGTCACTACCGAACAGGTTCAGTCAGATACGGGTCGCTACCAGCTTCTTGAAAAGAAGGGTAACAAGGAAATTTACCTTGATCGCCAGACCGGACAAAAGGTGAAGGTCGAACGGAAAGACTAACGGCTGGCTGCAGGGGCGGTGGCGAAGCAGTTTTTCCAACGATAGTATCTGAGTACGGGCGACGGAAACCCATTCGTCGCTCGTTTTGTTTCAGAGGGTGGGTGGGACGCGCAGTGCTTCATGGTGTCGCCTCCCTATGCCCACACACCTTCTAGCCCGCTGGTTCCAGAATCAGGCCGCCTGGCAGGTCGCCGTCCCGCGACGCACGGCGGACACAGCGGATCCACAGAAGGGGACGATCATCCGCCGCAAACCCTCACCCGGTGGCGTTTCACCCATTGGGACTGCACGCGCCGAGCTGGTGAATTTGCAATAGATCGGGAGAGATGGCTCCCTTTGCCAATTGGACCAGGTGAGCGTGGTGGGTAAAGAAGAGGACCTGGGTTTTCGGGCACAGCTCAGCCAATACGCGGAAAGCATCGCGTGCACGGTCATTATCGAAGCTCATGAAAATGTCGTCCACGATGAACGGGATCGGCTCGGAGTTTTCCAGTCGCCGCTCCAGGCTGGCCAGGCGCAAGGCAAGGTAAAGCTGGTCCCGCGTCCCTTCGCTCATTCCCGCCACCGTCACTTCTTCCTCGAGGGGACGCACTCCCAGCAGCACCGGGCGATCTTTCTCGTCGAAGCCGGTCTTGAGTGAAGCGAAAGAGTTCCGGGTCAGTCTCGGAAACAGCTCGCTCGCACGCCGGATTACCGGTCCCTGGTTTTCTTCCCGATAGATTTCGATTTGCCGGCGCAGAATGCCGCACGCGAGGCGCAGCCGCAGGTAACGGGCGGTCAGGGACTCGATTTGAGCCGCGACCTGCTGCGCCTTCCCGGCGGCTTCTGCGGCGCGCTCGCTTCCATCCATCGCCTCGAGCTCCGTTTGGAATTTCCCGATGGCCGTTTGCAACTCCCCGATGGTCGCCTCCTGCTCCGCGATGCCGGCGGCGAGTGCCTCCGCATCTGCTGAGAGCTGATCCGGATTCACACCCGCAAGTTCAACCAGGAACTCCTCGAGCGGCGTACTGCCGCTCAAGGGCGCCAGCGTTTGCATGAGCTGATCAGCTTCAGCCGAAAGCCGGCGCGAACGCGCCGCCCTTTGTTCCATGGCAACGAGTTCGTCGCGATCGGCACATCGGGCCTGCTGCAGCAGGGCATCGAGATCGGCGGTTGCGCGGCGAACTTCGGCTTCGCTTTGCACGATCGTGGCGTGCGCCTGGGCCAGCTGTTGCTCCAGGGCTTTGCGGCGTTCGGCATCCCGTTGCGCTTGCATCAGGCGGGTTTGAAGGCCCGCGGCCGCCTGGTCCGCCGGTACGCCCTGCAGGTCGCCGGCCACCGCCGGCGCGAGGTCCATAACCTCTTTTTCGAATCGTACAACGGCTGATTCCAGGGCCGCGATCCGGGCCGAGCGCCGCTCTGCATCTTTTTCTTTCTGATGAAAGGCGTCGAGGCAACGCAGAACCGCCATTGCCTGAGCCGCGTCCAGCTTCTCGCCCGGTCCGAGCACGGCGATCGCCGCGCTCCATTGTTCCTGCCACCCGGCGATCCATTCCGCCGTTTGCGCTTTGTCGCGCTCGGCCCGGTCCAGTTCCCGTGTGCGCCGCTGGAACTCTGCGGCCAGCGCCTCACGCCGGGTTCTCGCCTGCTCGATGCGGGAAAGAAGCTCGCGGCCGCCGTCAATCAAGGCCGCCAACCCCGCATTCGGACCGGCCGGCTCTCCGAGCGCCGCCAGCGCATCACGAATTTCGGAAGCATGATGGGCCGCGAGTTTCTCCAGGCGCTGAACCGTGCCGGCTTCGGCGCCGCAGGCATCGAGCACCCTGAGGACGTCGGCACAGCGCCCGAGCCAGCCACGCATCTCTCGCGGCGGCGCCGGTTGAATCGCGCTTGGACGCCAAGCCGCTTCCCACTGCCCAGTCAGAACGCCCTTTCGATAGCGCAGCAGCTCCACCTCGCGCTCCGCATCCAGCCGCCGTTCTTCAGTTTCCTCGCGCAAGGCGAGCAACTGGGCCAGTTGCGCCGCCCGCCCGGCCTCGCACCGCAGACGATCGGCCGCCGCGTCCGCCTCGGCCACGGCATGCTCGTAAGCTTCAACCAGCGGCGTCCCGGGATGAAATTGAGGTTGTTTCTCAGGCTCATCCACGGCCTTGTCCAGCCAGGCGCGCCGCACCCGTTGCCAGGTGCGATCACGGTGTGCGCGCTTCAGCTCGAGCTCCCGTTCCGTAGGAACTTCGCCGCGAAGCTGCACGACTTGAATCCGTGCGTCCGTTTCTCTGATTTTTTCCTGCAATTCCTTGAGCTGTTGCTCAGCCGCCTTCAATGCTTCGCCGGCCTCTGCGAATTCCGCCTCGAACCGATCGACGGTTTCCAGGGACGGCAATGGCAATTTCGCCAGCTCCGGCCCCGTTCCGTTCCATCGCCCGAGACGGCTGATCTGCAAGTCCGCCTGTTGCTGGAGCGCTTGCAACCTGGTGCGCGCCTCCCGGAGCAGAACTTCCAGGTCGCCGCCCTTTTGCGCCCCGGTCAAGACCTGCCGCAGGTGCGCCGGGTCGGGAGCCGCCGGGGTCGCGTTGAGCAGATCCCGGCACTGCGCGAGCGCTTCAGCCGCCGTCGTCGCCCTTTCGGCTGCATCCTGCATGCGTTGGACGAGGGCCGGGTAACGGTTGGCGAGCGACTCAATCCGTTCACGCTCGATGGCGGATAAATCAAGCGTACCGATCTCTCCGCCTTTCAGCCCCGCTCTCAGCTCCCGAAGGATTGCACCGGCCTCTTCGCGGTCACGATTTTCCTCGGTCCGGAGAACGGGCAGATCCGCGACCGCTTGGCGGTATGCGCCCAGGCGCTGGTTCAGAGCCGTGATCGCGGCCGCTTGTGCCGTCAACGCTTCGGGTGCATGCACCCCGGCAATTTCCGTTTCCAGCCGCCGGGCTTCGCGTTCGGTCTCCGTCACGCGGGCAGATGCATCCCGGAGCGCGCGTTCGGCTTCGGCGCGTTCCCGGGCGGCAGATTCCGGCAGCGGCACCACGGTTCCAAGCGCGCCGAGTTCTGCCCGGACCTCCCGGAGCCGCGCCGCATGCGGCCAGGCAAACTGGAGATGCTCCAGGCGCTTTTGCTCGGCCCGCATCCGCCGGAGCTCACCCTGACGCCGCTCCAGTTGCGTCCCCAACTCGGCCCTGGCCTCCTGTTTCTTCGCCCAATCCGATGGTCTTACCGACAATTCACGGCTCTGCTTGCGTGCCTGTTGGTATTTCTCGATCGCGCAGTTGATTAAAGGCTGGCGTCCCCGTGGCTTGAAGATCGCCTCAGCCTGTTCTTCGAGTTCTTTCAACACCTTGTGCAGGCCGTTAACGCCCGCACCGGCCTGAAAAAGGCTCTCCGCGAGATCGCCGCGGCCCTCACGCAGATCCTCACCCCCGCGTGCCAGCGCCTCGTGATCCAGGCGATAAACGGTGGTAAAGGCCTCCTCCGAAATTCCGCCGAGCATTTCACCAAGCGTACTTTCCGGCAAAGGCCGGTTATCTCCATCGAGAAGGGTTTTTTGCTGCCCTTTACGCCGGACAATCGCCAGACGTGTGCCGTTCGAACTCAGCAGTTCCGCACGGATTCGCAAATCGCGGCCCTTGTACCGGAAGGCGTCCGGGGTCCGCGCGGGAATCCCATAAAATAAATTGGTCAGGCCGCGCAAGGCGGTGCTTTTGCCGGCTTCATTGTCGCCGTAGATGAGGTGAAAATTCCTGCCTTCCTCGTCGAACCGGAGACGGACATTGCTCAAGCAACCGAAGGCGACGAACTCCAGAGCGACAATCTTCATGGCGGCTCGTTCGCTTCGAGCAAGCGCAGAACGAGGAGCTGTTCGACGTCCCCGAGCAGTTCGCCGGCGGTTGCAGTTTCATCCGCGAAAATCCGTTCACCCAGTTCGGCCGGCAGTTTCCGTCTAAGGCCTTGAAAACCCGCCACCAATTCCTGCACACGAGCCGGGTCCGTCTTCAGCGTCCGGGTAAACCGGACCAATTGGCCCAGGGGATCACCCTGCTGCGCGATGGCGTCGAGGTCTACCGGTGCACGGGTGTCAAACTCCACGCGTTCGATCCAGACGTGACCGAGGTCGTTGCCCAACGCCCGCACCTCGGCGATGAATCCATCCGGTCTGGTCACCAGCGCACGGTGCGCCTCACAGGAACCGTGCAGGGTCAGCCGGACGGCGAGCAGGCGGTCTCCGGCCTTCCGGACCGCACGGCCGAGAGCCGGCTGTACCCGGGTGAGTAAGTCATCCGTTGAATCCAGGCCATCAACGTCGACGTCGCATTCGCACCAGCGCACGACGTCGAGTACCCGATGCTCGACGACGGTTTCATGGCTGTCGTTGACGCTTACCACCGTGCAGCCTTTTTCGCCGGTCTCACGGATGTGGCGGCCCTGGAGGTTGCCTGGGAACACGATCCAGGGCTCACCGCCGTGGAGCACTTCACGCCGGTGAATGTGGCCGAGTGCCCAATAACCGTAGCCCTTTGCGGCCAGGTCACCCTGAGAACACGGCGCGTAATTTTCGTGTCCCGGCCGGCCATCGGCGCTGGTGTGAAGGATGCCGATATTGAAAAACCCGTCGAGCGGCGCCGGATACGACAGCGCCAGGTTTTCCGTCATGGCCTGCGTGGCAAAACTGCGACCGTGAAGTGCCGCCCCTAAGTGTTCCAACCGCACCGTTTCGGCTTCATGAGTCGCAAAACTGCGCACATTGTCGGGCAGGCGAAGCTGGCGGGTGATTTTGCTTTCGGCATCGTGGTTGCCGCGGATCAGAAACACGGCGATTTGCGCCTCCCGCAGGCGCACCATCTGCCGGCTGAAAAAAAGGCCGGTATTGTAATCGTGCCAATCCCCGTCGTAGAGGTCGCCTGCGATCAGGAGAAAATCGGCCTTCTCCTCTATGCACAAGTCGACGAGCTTCTCAAAAGCTTTGCGCGTGGCACCGCGCAGGTCATGGACCGGCGCTCCTTCATAGCGCTCAAGTCCACGAAGGGGGCTGTCGAGATGGATGTCGGCCGCGTGGACAAATTTCACACCTGGTCTATTTAAACCATTTCGCCACTTTTGTGCGACACCAGACGCCGGGGCAACTCATTTCCTTCACACTGCGGCCACACGGCGTCTCTTTTACTCGGCACCGGGCACCCGGCACTCATCACTGCCTCATTGGCGGGATTCTTCCGCTTGTGGCACTTGCGGCATTCGCATTACCAGCACCGGGGCAGCGGCCATCCTCGCGATCTCGTCGGCTTCGCTGTAAAAGAACCACCTGAACAGCCAGTTCCGGTCGTGGGTGGAGACGACGATCAGGTCGGCGGGAAGCGCAGCGGCTACGGCCTGGATGCCCTCAGCCGGGTGATCACCATCTTCGAAAAGCGGGAAGGTGCGGGGGTGATGCTTCTGCAAACGGTCGACCCAGTCGAGCAGTTTGGCTTCGAGTTGGCGGCGATGCCAATCAATGCCTTGGACGGCATAAATGTAATGGGAACTGGCGACGTAAGGGGGTGCCGAATAAACGTGCAGGAGGTAAAGGTCAGCGTTCCATTCACGGGCCAGTTTGACCGCAAAGTCGAGCGTGGGACCGGGTTCAGCGGCCAGGTCGACCGGCGCAAGGATTTTTCGGCGCATCGCATCCGGTTCCAAACCGGCGGCTTGCACCCCGGGGCCGAGGTCTGGAGAAGCGAGCCTGGCTGGTCGGTCTCCGTGATACACCAACACCGGGCACGGGGCGCGGTGCATGATTTTGGGTGCTTGATCCAGGTTAAGCAACCGGGCGAGAAAGCTCGGGTGATGGCTGGCCGTAATGATCGCGTCTGCCTTTAAGTCATGAGCCAGACTCACAATTCTTTCGGCGGGGTCGCCCAGGAGAAACGTTGATTCGCAGGCTGGGTAGCTCTCCCGGAGCGTTTCGGCCAGCCGGGTGAGCGCCGTCTGAGCGTCACGCCGTTGTTGTTCCATGTCCTGGTACCCCCCTTCAGTGATAAATTCGCTGGTCTCGATGCGAGGGTGAACATGGACGAGCACGATCGTCGCCCCGAAGGGTTTGGCGATTTCGATCGCGTACCGTCCGGTAGCCTCGGAGTGCGCTGAGAGGTCGACTGCAACCAGAATATGCTTCCAGGAAAGCGCGCCGGTCAGGGCCGCCTTTTCGGTCGTTCGGGTATTCATAAGAACCGAACCCCAACGTAAGCGTCGCCGTTGCGCTGCACTCACCGTCCGTTGCGCAGTTTTGCCCTTCCCTTGCACCACGGCCATGGATAAATTTGGTAGATAATACAATACCCAAACTCGCGGGTCCGCGCCTTTCGAGCGCAGACTCTGCGGCTGGGTTGCGGTTGAGGGTTGAGTTGCGGTTGAGAATAGGGCAAGACAGCGAGACTATTCCAACCATTATGCGGCACTATGAACTGGCGGTGATCGGCTCGGGTTCAGGAGGCCGGGAGGCGGCACTCTTGGGGGCCCGAAAAGGTTTGCGAACCGTCGTGATCGAGCGTGACCGGATCGGCGGCAGTTGTTTTCATCGAGGATGCTACGCCGTGCGATCCTTACAGGCATGTTCACGCCAGTTCCGTGACAGTTGGAAAAGTGGTCGCTTTGGTAACCGGCGAGACCTGCAAAAGGCAACGTTGGATGGTTGGATGACGATCCAGCGGCAAGTCAGCTTACGGCTGGTTGACCAGTTTCAGGAAAAACTGCAGCGGTTCGGCGTCGACCTGATTCAAGGTCATGGGAGCCTGCTGGATGACCGCACCCTGCAGGTGATCGATGCTCAGGGACATAAGTCCACCCTCACGGGCGAAAATATCATCGTCGCCACGGGTTCGAGGCCGGATTTCGATGACCGGTCCTATTTGAGGGCGGTGAACAGCGACCGGTTGCTGACCCTGAACGTATTGCCGCATCACTTTGCCATTATCGGGGCGGGGTACATCGGCTGTGAGTTCGCTTCCATTTACCGGAGGTTGGGCGCGGAGGTTACCCTCATTGAACGGCTGGATCGCGTACTGCCGGGCTGGGAACCGGAGGCAGGGAACCACGTGGCCGAGTCCCTCACGACGCGAGGCGTAAAGATCCTGTTGAATTTTGATGCCGGACTGAATGACCTAGCCGAACATGAGACGGCCGTACGTGTTCGGAGCCGCGACGGCCAGGCAGTCGAGGCGGAGATGGTCCTCGTTGCCACGGGGCGAAAGCCCAATTCGCAGGGCTTAGGCCTGCATGCGTTGGGAATCGATGATGCGTCGGCCCTTGCCGTCGATTCATCCATGCGCCTGTCGCGCCCCGGTCTTTATGCGGTGGGCGACGTCACGGGACTTGGCTTTCTGGACAGCACGGCTTATTCGCAGGCAAACGTCGCCATTAATGCCATTCTGGGAAAGGAAAGCCGCCTTGATCATCGCGGCATCCCGCGTTGTATCCACACCGAGCCTGCAATCGCGACCGTGGGATGCACGGAATCCGAAGCGGCCGGCAGCGGCGTCGAGTTCGCGGTGGCGTCGACGAGCATGCGGCTGGTGTCCGACGACGATCGAAGTCTGGTCGATCCGGAACCAACCGTGGTAAAAATAATCATAAATCCTCAATCGAGGACGCTTTTGGGATGCCTGGTCATAGGGGATCACGCTGCCGTGATCGCCAACGTGGCCGCGATCGCCATCCATTCAAAAATGCCGATCGAGCAACTTCGCGAAATCCCGATGGCGCAACCGAGCGCGGCGGATGCGCTGATAAATACATTGCGGGCACTCGACTAAACTTCCGCAGAACACGCAGACGACGCAGAAAAGACATCCACAGATTACACAGATCAAGGCACGGCCGGGCAGCGTTGCCCCCCTTCATCGGTGGCATTTTTCGGCTTGTGGCATTTCACGACATGAAGAATACCGGCCCGGTCTCGCAGGAGGAGCTCGTCGCCTTCCTCTCCGACCCGCGTTCTTACTCGCGCCGTCCGAGGTGCGTTCGTCTGATTCAGACCCACGCTTCCTACCTGCTCCTGGCCGCGCCCTACGTCTACAAGGTAAAAAAGCCCGTGAACTTCGGCTTCCTGGATTTCTCGACCCTTGAGAAGCGGCGCCACTTTTGCGAGCGAGAGCTCCTGCTGAACCGGAGGCTCTGCCCGGGCATTTACCTCGACGTGGTCCCAATCTCTCTGCAAGCGGGCAAACTGGCCTTCGGCCCCGGAAACGAAGTCGTCGAATACGCGGTCAAAATGCGCAAGCTCCAGGACCGCTACTTTCTCCTGCACCTGCTGCAACAGGACCGTATAAAACCCGCGGAACTGGACCGCATCGTTGCAACCCTCGCGGCCTTTTATAAAGCGCAGCACCCGACGGAAGAAATCACTGCCTGGGGCCGGCTTGAGAATTTAAAGACCAGCACCGACGAGAACTTCAGCCAGACCGAAGCGTTTATCGGTTCCACCCTTTCCTGGCCGGCATTCGAAGCCATCCGCGCTTACACCGCCGGGTTTTACGCGCGCCACGTCGACCTCTTTGAATCGCGACTCCGCGAGCGCTGGATCCGCGATTGCCACGGGGACCTGCATCTGGAGCACATCCACCTGAGCCCGAGCGCGCTTTCCATTTACGACTGCATCGAATTCAACGATCGATTCCGGTACATCGACGTGGCCAACGACGTCGCCTTTCTGGCGATGGACTTTGACCATCACGGACGGCCCGACCTGGCCCGCGACTTTGCCGGACGCATGGCAAACGCGTTAGGGGACAAAGGCATGCCGCACCTGCTTAATTTCTACAAATGTTATCGGGCCTACGTGCGAGGCAAAGTCGAGAGCTTCCGTCTGCAGGCGGTCGAAGTGCCTGAACCGGAACAAAAAGAAGGTCAGGCGCAGGCCAGGAGTTACTTCAGACGGGCCTTGCGTTACACCGTCTGCGGTCCGGAGCCGATGGTACTGATCGTG
>JAFAUY010000075.1 GCA_019243005.1 Verrucomicrobiota bacterium
AAGTCGAGTTTCTGGGAGTAAAAACCGGTTGGATTTTCGGCAAGACTCACGTGGTGCCGGCTCACGGCGTCCAAATCCAGGAAGATCACGTCCGCGTGCCGTACGAGGCGGATTTCGTGAAGGATGCACCCAGCTACCCGCCGCACGAGGAGCTCTCTTACGCACAGGAGGGTGAGGTCTACGATTACTACGGGATCTCGAGGGAGGAGGCGACAACCGCCGAGACGGTTGCTACGGCCGGCGAAGCAGGTGGGGACGCCGGAACCTGGGCTGGGGAAACGGAGGCAGGCTCCAGGGCTGCAACTGAGAATTCGGTTGAAAACCCGGTGGTGGGACGTGGACCGGCCGGCGCGAGGGAGCCGATCGGGGAACCCACGGTTCCGGGCGTACGCAGCGCGGCACTCCCGGGTGACCGGGACATCGCCGTAGAACGACGCGGCCTGACCGGGCAACCGCAGGAAACCCGCGGCGGCGAGGAAGCGGACCGGCCATCTTCAACGCCGGCCATCGCGCCGGGGATGGACATCGCGCCGGAAGCGGGAGGTTCAGGCGCGGGCACGCGCGACCTCGGGGTGGGCCGTGTCCGGCTGCGAAAGTTCACGCGTGGAGAGCAGCAGGCGGCTGAGGCGCCGGCTGAGGTACAACGCGAGAGTCCAGTCGACCAGACGCGCACCGGGAAAAGTACGGAGGACACCGGCCAGGCGGGTGGGTTCGAACCCATAGGCGGCGCAGGCACCGGCACCGGCGCGGGGACTGGCGGGACCGGAGCAGGGGGGCTGACCGGGGCGGAATCGGAAGCCGAACGGGCCCGCGAACGCGAACGGCTCGACCGGTAGAGTTCGGAACTCGGAGGCGGGGGTGGCCCGGAGATGGTCCCGCGGACTTCTCGGCGTCGCCCTTGAAAAGGTGTTAAGGGAAAAACCGAAGCCCGGCCCTGCGGCCGGGCTTTTCATTTTTTACCGGTTAATGGCGAAACGGTTTGTCACTAGGCCAAGGCCGCCTGGGCTGCGGCCAGCCTCGCCACGGGCACCCGGAAGGGGCTGCAGCTGACGTAATTCAGCCCTACCCGGTGGCAGAACTTCACGCTTTCGGGATCGCCGCCGTGTTCGCCGCAGATGCCGAGCTTGATGTCGGGCCGGACCTTGTGAGCCTGGTCGCGAGCCATCTCCATCAACTTGCCCACGCCGGTCTGGTCAATCGTGGCAAACGGGTTGTTCTTGACGATCTCAAGCTCCTGATAATGCGGCAGGAAACTGCCGGAATCATCTCGGCTCATCCCTAGCGTCGTCTGGGTAAGGTCATTGGTGCCGAAGCTGAAGAACTGAGCATCCTGAGCAATCTCATCAGCCACGATCGCTCCGCGCGGGATCTCGATCATGGTACCGACCAGGTAATTGAACCTGGTTTTGGTTTCCTTGCTCACTTCGGCCGCCACCCGGTGGATCAGGTCGAGCTGCAGTTTGAGTTCCTTCCGAAACCCGACCAGCGGCACCATGATCTCGGCGCGCACCTTCGTGCCCTTCTTTTGAACCTCCGCGGCCGCCTCAAAGATCGCCCTCGCCTGCATTTCCGTGACTTCGGGGTACGCGATTCCCAGCCGGCATCCCCGGAGCCCCAGCATGGGGTTGAATTCATGCAACTCCTGCACGCGCCGGGTGATTTTTTCGGCGGGCACGCCGAGCTTTTGCGCCAACTCCCTTTGCTGCAATTCGGCGTGCGGCAGGAACTCGTGCAACGGAGGATCCAGCAGGCGGATGGTCGCAGGCAAGCCCTTCAGTTCGGTAAAGATGCCAACGAAGTCCTGGCGTTGGTACGGCAGCAGTTTAGCGAGGGCCTGCTTTCGTTCTTCAAGCGACTCGGCCAGGATCATTCCCCGCATCGCGTCGATGCGGTCACCTTCAAAAAACATGTGTTCGGTGCGGCACAGGCCGATGCCTTTTGCGCCGAACGCAAGGGCGGTGGCCACTTGTTCCGGCGTATCGGCGTTGGTACGAACGTCCAGACGGCTCACTTTATCGGCCCAGCCCAGGAGGGAAGCGAACTCCTGGTAGGTCTGGCTCTTTTTAGGGTCGAGTTTTTTCTCGACCAGCACCTGAACGACTTCGGAGGCCGCGGTTTCAACCTGGCCGGCATAAACTTCTCCGACCGTGCCGTCGATGGAGATGTAATCACCCTGTTTAAGGGTGACGTCGCTGGCCGTTACCGTTTGGGCGGCGTAATCGATTTTGAGCGCGGATGCGCCGCAGACGCACACCTTACCCATCTGGCGCGCAACCAGCGCGGCGTGCGATGAAACGCCGCCGCGGGCGGTGAGAATGCCTTCGGCCGCAATCATTCCGCGCAGATCTTCCGGTGAAGTTTCGATCCGGACCAGAACCACGCGCTCGCCCTTGTGGGCCAGGTCCACGGCGTCCTTCGCGTTAAAGACCGCCCGGCCGCTTGCCGCCCCCGGCCCGGCCGCCAGACCCGTGGCGATCTTCCGGGCATTTTTAACGCTTTCCCGATCAAAGATCGGGGCGAGCAGATGCGAGAGAGAATCAGCCGGGATGCGCTTGATCGCGTCCTCACGGGTGATCAGTTTCTCGGCGACCATATCCGTAGCAATCCGGACCGCCGCCAGGCCCGTCCGTTTACCGTTCCGGGTCTGGAGGATGTACAGTTTGTTTTCCTCGACGGTGAATTCGAGGTCCTGCATGTCGCGGAAATGGTTTTCGAGCAGGTCGCGCACCTTCAGCAGTTCTTTGTGGGCGGCCGGCATCTCCTGGGCCAGTTGCGACACCGGGTGCGGCGTGCGCACCCCCGCCACGACGTCCTCGCCTTGCGCGTTGATCAGGTATTCGCCGTAGAAAACCTTTTCGCCCGTCGCAGGGTCGCGCGTAAACGCCACACCCGTCGCGCTGGTATCGCCGCGGTTGCCGAACACCATGGTCTGGACGTTTACCGCAGTACCCCACTCGTGCGGAATGCCGTACTTGCGGCGATAAACGATGGCCCGGTCGTTATTCCAGGAGCCGAAAACGGCGCCGATCGACCCCCATAATTGCAGGCGTGGATCCTGCGGAAAGACTTTGCCCGTCCGCTCCTTGATCAGCTGTTTGAAGCGTTCGACGAGGCTCTTGAGGTGGTCGACGCTCAGGTCTGTGTCCCTTTCTACCCCGGCCTCGTGTTTGATCTCTTCAATCACGGTTTCAAAAGGCTCGTGCTCCTCCCCCGCCCGCTTCTGCACGCCCATGACGACGTCGCCGTACATCTGGAGAAAGCGGCGGTAGGAATCCCACGCGAAACGCGGGTTGCCGCTCTTTTCGGCGACAATCTCCACCACCTCGTCGTTCATGCCCAGGTTCAGGATCGTGTCCATCATGCCCGGCATGGAATCACGGGCGCCGGACCGGACCGACAGGAGAAGCGGGTTATCGCGATCCCCCAGCTTTTTACCCACGGATTTTTCGACCTTAGCCAGGGCCGCCTCAACCTGTTCGTTGAGCTCAGGCGGATAACTCTTTTTGTTCTCGTAGAAGTAAGTGCAGACCTCGGTGGTGATCGTGAAGCCGGGAGGCACAGGCAGCCCGATCCGCGTCATCTCCGCCAGGTTCGCTCCTTTGCCACCCAGAAGGGCCCGCATTTTGCCATCACCATCCGCTTTACCATCCCCGAAGTAATACACGTACCGAAGCTTCTTGACGGGTTTCGGCTTTTCAGCCGCCGGTTTCGGCTTTTGGGCCGTTTTAGAAGGCTGGGGCGCTTTTTTAGCCGCGATCTTCTTCTTCAGTGTTGTTGGCATATGTCGATTAAATTTTCAAAAGGATCTACTCCGGGCGGCGAGGCTGCGCCACCAACCAAAAAAACTAACAAAGCTCGTACAGGTGTCAACGCATCGAGGCGTTGAGCAGGAGAGCGTCTACCTACCGGCGCGCGATTCGAACCATGCCGGCATGTCAGACGGTCCACCTCGGAATCAGAGGGTTGGGTAGACGGCGGATCGAAAGGTAAAAATCGGTGGTGGCCCGGAACCCGGCGGCGGGACATAGACGGTTGTCTACCCCTCCGCAAAAGCTTCCCATTTCATCTCATCCGGGTTCGACTCTAACTGGGGGAAACTCTGCACCCGGGAAACGGCCGGATGCCTCTGCCCGCGCCCATGCGGTTGCCCTCACGAAGCCGCCGGGACCCGCTCCGCCGACTGGATAACCTCACCCGCCGCCGACATGAAATCATCCAGCCCGGTGCTGGGAATAATGATCGTGTTCCGGCGTCCGTGCGCTTCCTCGGTGATTCGCATAAAGCGGCCTCTTTCGTTCTCTCGAAATTCTATAAAAAAATGCTTGCGTTCAACCTGCAACTCGCGCGTGACAATTACGTTGTCCATGACGTTTCGGGGAATCCTGTAACCTTTTAACACCAACCCACCACAGCGAAGGGAGAATCTTGTTAATTGGCACAAAATAGCCGCAGAGTAAATCAGATTTTGGCTCACGGCGGGAGGGGCTTACGGGGGAGAACGGGCTTCGGCTGCGGGTGGCGGCGAACCGATTGGCCGGTCGCGGGTCCGGGCTGTCCCTGATGCGGAGGCTTCATGCGCGCTCCGATCCGGACCGTCGTTCATCCTTGGCGGCCGACACCCGGCGTAGCATGGCAAAGTCGACTTGTTGTTTGAACGCGTCGACGCGGCTAACCCGCACTTCGAGGCGATCTCCCGTCCGGAACGTTATCCTGGTGCGGCGCCCGACGAGTTGTCGCCGGGCGGCATCGAAGCTGAAAAAGTCATCTTCGAGGCTGGAAAGGTGAACGAGGCCGGTCACCAGCAGGTCCGGGAGTTCGACGATCAGACCATAGTTGCGCACGTCGGTGACGACCGCCGGAAAACGGTGGGGCGTACGCAGCAGCTTCTGAAGGTACTCGAGTTTTTTGAGTCGCACCGCCTCGCGCTCTGCGTCTGCGGCGATCCGTTCGGTATTTGAGATGTGCTCACAGACGTCGGGAAGCTGGCGAGAGTTCGGCAGCTGGGACTTCCATCCCGGCGCCTGGATCAGCGCGTTGAAAACCCGGTGAACAATCAGGTCGGCATAGCGCCGGATGGGGCTGGTGAAGTGGGTGTAGTCGGCTTTGGCCAGACCGTAATGCCCCAGCGGTTCGGGCGAATACGCCGCCTTGCGCAAACTGCGCAACAGCCCCACACGCAACGCGGCGACCTCCGGCCGCTCGGCGATCCGGTCGAGTAAACGCTGCACTTCGCGCCGGTGAGTGAGGTCACCCACGGGAATGCCATAAGATTTGACGAGTTCGCGGTACTCTTCCAGCTTCGCCGGGTCTGGGTCCTCATGGATCCGGTAGGCGGACGGCAGAAGCCGTTCCCTGGTTGCGCGGGCCACCATATCGTTGGCCAGGAGCATGAATTCTTCGATGAGTTGGTGGGATTCGTCGTACACCTCCCGTTCCACCGCCGTCGGTTCGCCCCGCGCGTTCACCCGGACCCGAACCTCCGGCATTTCCAGATCCAACGCACCATCCCGAAACCGCTGTTTTCGCAGCCGGGAGGCAATGCTCCAGGCCGACGCCAGGTGGCGGGAAAAGGCATTTCCGTCAGGTTCCCTCAGCAAGCGGCTTGCCTCCTCGTAGGTAAACCGTCTCCGGCTGGAGATGATCGTGGCGGCGAACCGGACGCCCTGGAGCCGGAAATGGCGATCGAAACTTACGAACACGCTTTTGGTGAGGTGTTCTTCGTCCGGACGCAGGCTGCAAACCCCGTTGGAAAGCCGTTCGGGCAGCATCGGCAGGACGCGGTCGGGAAAGTAAACGCTGTTGCCGCGACGGCGCGCTTCGCGATCGAGGGCCGAATGCGGTCGCACGAAAAACGAGACGTCAGCGATATGGATGCCCACTTCCCAGCCGTTGGCGTGCGGCGCCACGTGGATGGCGTCATCGAAGTCCCGCGCGTCCACGGGATCGATCGTGAACACCGGCAACGACCGCAGATCCTCCCGGTGCGCCCTTTCCCTGCCGGGAATGTCGAACGAAATCCGCTCAGCTTCGAGGAGGACGTCGGGAGGAAATTCCGTCGGCAGCTCGTGTTTCCGGATGATCGAAAGGATATCGATCCCCGGTGCCCCAGCCGGCCCCAGCACTTCGACGATCCGTCCCTCAGGGTTAACGTGGCGGTGTTCCCACGGGTCAAGCCGGACCACGACCTTGTCGTTCACCGACGGCGGTTTCGCCATCCCATCCAGGCGGACGTAGATGTCATGGACTAACGCCGGGTTGTCCGGTACGACGTAGAAAAAGTGGCGGGATTGTTGCAGCGTGCCGACCACCGTTTCGTTCGCGCGTTCCAAAATCCGGATGATCCGGCCCGAACGGGCTGCGCGCCGGCGAAAGGCCGGCAGTTCCCCGGAATCATCCCGGATAATGCGGGCCACGACGCGGTCGCCGTGCATGGCCGTCCCCATGTTGTCGGCGGAGACGTAGACGTCCCCTGCGCCGTCGCCGGTCTCATTCAGGATGTAACCGAAGCCTTGGGGGTTTACCTGCAGCACGCCGGTAAACAGGTCGGCATCGCTGGGAAGCACGTACCGTTCCTTTCGAATCCGGGCGATCCGGCCCTCGGCTTCCAAACGTTGCAGCAACTTGCGGAAGGCGGCCCGTTCGTCCACCGGTACCCGCAGCTTCTTGGCCAGATCGGTTTTAGCCAACGGCTGGTATCTGGGTTGCGCCAGTAGATGCAGGAGCCGTGCTTCAAGTGGTTCCGGGTCGCGCGCCATGGGCTTTAAAGTATCCTAAGATCGTTGTCCTCTAAGGGTTCGGACGGAGGACGTTTCTCGGGATAACATTTCGTGATTGGCAAAGCTGATTTTGCCATCCATATTGCACCTCTCACGTCCGTGCGGGTGTAGTTCAATGGTAGAACGGCAGCTTCCCAAGCTGCATACGAGGGTTCGATTCCCTTCACCCGCTCCACCCTCGTGGCGGGTGTTGAGTCCGGGCTTCGGAGTTCGGAGACGCCGTGTTCCGCGGCGGATCATGAGTGCCGGGTGCTTGCCGGTTTTTGCCCCGGAGGAGCGGCCGGAAAGTAGCGCGGCATCTTCAGTGCCGGGTGGGCCGTCGAAAAGACGATAACGGTTTTTGGAATGCCCTACCCGGCGTCGGTCGCCTCTTCGACGATCGGTTCATCGCCGGGGGCGGCCCCGGTCATGATGGCCACCACTTCGGCCATCG